>NZ_JBFLAB010000040.1:0-40200 GCF_040742695.1 Microbulbifer discodermiae
GTACATCGAGATTTTTTATAACCGCCAACGTCGCCACTCACGGCTTGGCAACTTGGCCCCAACTGAATTCGCCAAGAAGTATTGGGAATCAGCCAAAGCGGCTTAAAGCGGGACTGTCCAGTATTGTCAGGACACCCCAGTATTGTATCTAACCCAATGTTCTCAGGCGACAAAATCAACAGCCTGCTAGTACCCACTCTGGAACTCGCCGAGCAGGGTGGGGCTTGATCCCGGCACCATCTTAAGCAGCTTGGCTGCTTTTTTATGTTCAATACTATTTGGTATTGACCATAGCATATGTTATTGATTTAGCGATATAGATCCGGTTGAAGCAGAAGTAAACTACTTCAACCAGGTCTATGGGCACATATTAGGTAACAAAAGTATAATCTCTACCTCACATCAACCTGCAGCCCGATTAATTGATTTTCTTGATTCTTTTCAGTTGGCTACTTTCACGGCGCCACGCTGAAGAGGCAGAAAATCTTCGATAATTTTTACTGTTGCACTGTAAATTCCAAGCAGAGATTATACAGGATCTATTGTGAACAGACGCTTTCGTGCGGATCTGGATGGACTGCAACCCATTCCCACTCTGTCGGCTCTCCTCGCTCTTCTCTAGTTAATAAATTCGTATCATATAAGGGCAGTGGGCCGAATGTATGTAATATAATAACACCCGGATTACTTATGTTAGCATAGTCTATTCTGCCACCAATAGTAGTCGGACATCGAACATTGTCTAAATTTGTGCTCCAAGAAGTATCATACTCAGCAGCTCCAGTTGCCTGGATAGTGTCTCCTTCGTTGTCTACGAAAGTAGTGTTTAAAAAGTAAGTACATTCATTTTTATAAAAGTAAATAGTTTCCCAAGCTATAGGTACATATACATAAGTAGGTGGGCAATGATGTGCAACGGAGCTTGAGCTTGCAAATACAGTTGCCAACGCGATTGGCAAAGATAAATTTTTAAACATAAATAGTCCATTATTCATTTATTGTTGATGTGTAAGCCGCTTAAATGTAAATCAAGTAAGATTAATAGTAAATAGTTTTACTCTAGGAGAGTACTAGAGGGTGTTTAACACTCTGTGTCAGCCAAGTAGCCTCATGGAATGATGTATTTCTCCAGGCGATCCGGGAAGAAGTTCGATAGTAACGCATCAGAGTTCAAGAATTTGAAGTGTGTTGAAATTCTGTCATCTAGTTCTCTCGTAATTAGTGTCAGCTACTGTCAGAATATAGTGTCTTCGCGCAGGCTCTGGACATAAATAAGAATCCATCATGGCAACCTGTTGGTGGTTGACCTCAATTGTGACCTGCATGACAATGATGTTGTCATCGCGGCTCCTGCTGATAGCTTTTTGGTCAAACAGTATCGTACCAAATGCGCGTCAACTTTCACGCTACCGGAGTAGATATATAACAAACGCCAAGCGATAAATTACAATACGTTTCGATATCTTGAAAATATTTAAGTCACTGGTACTATAAAGCCCGTACAATTTTCGGATGACGAGTTGGTGTTTCAAAAGCTGTATGAGAAGCAGCTATGCCCCATGTCGATTGGGTATCTGTTATCTTTGGTTTGACAACGCTGAAATTGACGCCTGGCTCAGTAGTACGAGAAGGGTGCATACACTAATGTTAAACAGTAAGGGATTATATATGTTTAAAAAAATATCATTAACACTCGCGTTATCAACCGTATTTACGAGTGCAAACTCTTTTTCCGAAGATTGTCAGTTCATATGGATAAATGTGCCTGTAGCGTGGGAAACTATTTACTCTTATAAAAATGAATGTACTTACTTTTTAAGCACTACTTTCGTAGACAACGAAGGAGACACTATCCAGGCAACTGGAGCTGCTGAGCATGATACTTCTTGGAGCACAAATTTAGACAATGTTCGATGTCCGACTACTATTGGTGGTAGAATAGACTATGCTAATATAAGTAATCCAGGTGTTATTATACCATCTACATTCGGCCAAATACCCTTATATGAAACGAATTTATTAACTAGAGAAGAGCGGGGGGAGCCCATAGAGTGGGAAAAAACGCACGTTGTTAGTCCACCGGGGTGCATTCCAAGGTAGTATTACCAAATGCCTGTTCACCGATATACATCGGGTTTGGACTATAGGTTTTAACTAAAAAGCCTCGTGCTTCGGCCCGGGGTTTTGTATTTCACAGGATATGCGGTTAGGCAGCTTTATTTTCTTTTGCTAGGGCCTATTAGTCTTTTTCAATACAAATCAGGATTTTTCCTCTAGCAGGCCGTTGATTTTCACTCAGATTCGAACATGTTGATCGTTTGAATCTGGAATTCTCGACCCAAATAGACGATTTAAGGTCATTTTTCACCCTTACGGGCCTTGGTGGCGGGCTTTCCCCGCCTTCAAGACGGACTATCCCTGTAACGCCCTCATTCGAGTTAGGTTCCAGCCAATCATCGTCAGCATAAAGACACTGTTCACTTTCGATAAACCGCGTACTTTCATCTGCCTGATGAGACCAATTGTCTTACCCCAGCCAAATGGTTCTTCTACCCGCTTTCTGCTCCTATGGCTGATCTGGTAGCCAGCGTGCCGACTGGTGCGACCATCAATGGCAGAGCCTCCAATACGATTGTCATTCCGGGCAACATGGGGCGTCATATTCATGGCCCTGCAATCTTCCACAGACCCGGCGGTGTCATAGTTCTTGTCTGCACCAACCGTGCGCTTCTTCATGCCGGGAAGTTCCGCTAGGGCCTGTTAACACTAATTTTGATAAAATCTGCGTTTATGGAAATCACAAAATCGCAGTTCAAAATTATCGAACACCTGCTGCCTTTACAGCGGGGTAACGTAAAAATACCGAATATCCAGGTCATAAACGCTGTTTTGTACGTGGCTGAGCATGGTTGTAAGTGGCGAGGGCTGCCTGAGCACTTTGGTAATTGGCACAGCATCTACACCCGTGTAAATCGCTGGGCTAAAAATGGTGTATTGGACCATGTCTTTGGTGTCCTTCAAGATGCCGATGTGATCAACATTCAAGTGGATGAAGTTTCTCTGGACAGTACGATCATTCAAGTCCATCCAGACGGCACAGGCGCATTAAAAAAAACGGCCCACAAGCCATTGGAAAATCAAGGGGTGGATGGTCAACTAAGATTCACATGGTAGCGGCAGATGACCGCACTGCGCTGACCTTTTCCTTGTCCCCCGGTCAATCTGGCGATGCGCCAGAGGGCCGTAACTTGCTGAAGAGGCTAGAAAACTGCGGTTGGGAAGGTGCCAGCGTCATCATGGATAAGGCCTACGAAGGAAATGACACTCGACAACTCGTTTTGGATTTAGGTATGACGCCTGTCGTACCTCCGAAGGTCAATCGACTGACACCTTGGGAGTACGACAAAGAGATGTATAAAAAGCGAAATGAAGTAGAGCGTCTGTTTCGCCGCTTGAAAGGTTTCCGAAGAATATTTAGTCGATTTGACAAATTGGATGTCGTTTTTAAGTTCTTCATCAACTTTTCACTGATCGCTGACCGGCTAATTAGTGTTAACAGGCCCTAGCAAGCCCGCTGCTACTTCCCGCTCAGCTTTGCCAGTAGCGAGACTGGCCGCAGCCTTAACAATCAGACCGTTACGGTTTTCCATCACGGTATGACCCATGTACGACAGCTTGGCTTCTTTACCAGGGCCTTTCCTGGCCATCCGCGCATCACCGTCCGTCTTTGACTCGTGGGTAAAGTTACTGCGCTTTTCACCGTGGAAATTCGCTTCGCGGTTGCGACCACCGCCCGCAGGAGGATCGTTATTGTCATCTTTACGGCGATAGCTCTTTTGCGAAGCCCAGGCTTGAATCAGGGTGCCGTCTACGCTGAAGTGCTCGTCGGAAAGAAGCTTGCGTTTACGAGCCAGCTCAACCACCTCTTCGAACAGCTCCGTAATCACATCGTTTTCCAGCAGCCGATCCCGATTAATGCTGAATGTGGAGTGATTCCAGACGTTGTCATCAATCGTTAAGCCGACAAACCACCGATACAGGAGGTTGTAGTTGATCTGTTCAACCAGCTGCCGTTCACTGCGGATGCTGTAAAGCACCTGGAGCAACTGTGCCCTGATAAGGCGTTCTGGCGGAATGGACTCTCTGCCGGTTTCGCAATATATGCTGCTGAAGAGCCAGTTGAGATTCTTCATCGCCTCATCCAGGAGCGCTTTGATCGGCCTCAGTGGGTGATCTGCTGGAACAAACGATTCCAACTGCACTGTTGTGAAAAGAGACTCCTGAAAAACATCTATACCGCGCACTGAACCGAAATCCTCTGTGGGTTATAGTTTTCCGTATTGTATCTAGCCCAATGTTCCCAGGCGACAAAATCAACAGCCTGCTAGGCGGCAAGTTAGGGCGGCTTAGTGCATACGGTTACACAGAGCAAAATCCTCTTTCCTACACTGACCCACAAGACCTTGCAGTATTAAGTTTTGTTCTTTTGGTGGAAGCTATGAAGGCTCTCTATCATCTGCTGCAGGTGTTCCTGCCAATTCGATGGCAACTGGACGTAGAGTTGGGCAATATGTGGAGGGAAAGGTACGCTCAAGAAATGGTGAGCATATTCCTCTCCAAATACTACAGCCAAATTGATACCTACAAATTCACACCAGGTGGGTAACAGCTCCACAGGTAGTTTTTGTTGACTATTTTCGATCTTGGAGACTTGGGAGGCGGATAGTCCGAGTAGCTTACCTAGCTCCGCAATCCTCAACCCCCGTTGCTTTCGTGCCTCTTTTAACCTTTGGGCAATGTTATGGCTTAGGTCCGACACCTCATTACTCTATTATTATTTGCAGAAAAATTGATTATAGAAATTTTCCATAACAGATTGTTTCTAAAAGAGAAATTAAGAAAAAAATGCTTGCGATAATTGTAGATATCATTAGATTTGTATGTGGTAACGGCAAGAATTGGAGTTTGGTTTTAAATTTGCAGTGAAATTGTTGGCACAAAGGTGTTGTTAATGGGTGGGATTAGATCGTTATTCCAGTAGCAAAGCCTGGATTTACCAGAATTCGTCATACTTCTTCATCTGAATGCCAACTTTTTCCAGCAGATGCGTTGTCTAAGTCGAGGGGGTCTCTCATGAAAGAGACTCTTAGCAATTCAGGAGCGGAGAATAAGGATCATGTCGACGCACAAAGACCTATTGCAAACGGTAGAACACCTCAACGATGCCTTGGAATGGGCGTTCCAATGTCCGAGACCTGAACCGCGACGAGAAATGGTACGGGTCATTGCAGATGAGATGTGAGCGGCTCTTGGCGGCCTCGTTTATGCTGCTTCAAATGACGGGGAAGGGGATGTGTCTCGGCAACCAGCTCCTTAATTAAGTGCACCAATTTCGCCTCTTGCCACCATGGTATTCGTAGCCGAGACCAGCATCAATGAGCAGCTGGTCAAGGCGCTCCCAATTAACCCATGCCCCGGCAAGTAGACAGAAATATTTGCCTATTTTTTCGTTACTCTCCAAAAATAGAGCAATTTTAATCGACACTTAACTTTTTGAGCCGCAAGCCCGAGTTTGAGTGCGCTCAATACGGGCCTTCGATTTATGAGGTTAAACTCCTCTGGTGGAGCTATTTGGATTATAGTGGGCGAACATTAGTTGCACATGGGCCTTTTTGGCCTTGACCTATTTCATATTCAACCTGCTGCCCATCGTTGAGCACAGCAAAGCCGCCGCCACTCTTAATTTCTGAATGATGGACAAATAAATCTTTGCTTCCATCTTCCGGGGTAATGAAGCCAAACCCTTTGTCTGCATTGAACCACTTAACCAGACCTTTATTCATAATTTGCTCTGTTATTTAATGATGAACCATCGTAATATCTCTGCTCACGACCCCACCATTTAAAAGTTAAAAAATAGACCTACCATCTGCATAACCTGTATTTTCCAGCGAAGTGATCGCATTCACTGGTTAAGCTGTGAGCGATTATCTATCAGATATGGCTAGATTGCCAGTCGGAAGTTTTAAACCGGTGTCGCCTTTCTGATTATAGTTCTGAAGAGCATGGTCAAACTTTAGCGAATGGTTGACTCTGGCGGGGTGAAATCAGCCACTACTCTAGCCCATATCGGGCCGCCCTGGGACACTGGCGGTGAAAGAGTCCCCATCGTAGACTGAGACTACTTCTATAGGGCGAGCGATAGCGAGGGTAGGAAGTAAAAGCAGGGCAAGAATAGTTCTTTTCATTTTCTTATAGTGGCGAGTGGCTTTTAGAGATAAGAATTGAGTGATTTTTTTTGTGAAAATCAGAGGGTTTATTGATACTGGATTATTATACAGCTTTTAGGCGATTGCTCTTTTATTTGGTACCACATTTGGTACCACAACGAAAAAAGGCTCACATCTTTCAATGTAAGCCTTTGATTTTACTGGCGCGCTCGGGAGGATTCGAACCTCCGACCGCCTGGTTCGTAGTCCTTGGAAGAGAGTGTACAATGGATTCTAACGGCTTGCAAACCCGCATGAAATCTAGCCTTCAAGCTCCTTTATACCCTTTGGACGTTGTTCCACGTGGACACTTTGTGGACATCTTGGCCTGTTCTGTATGTGGGCCAGGGGGTTCCTGGTGACGGCATCCTCAAGGTGTTCTGGTGCCAAGTGTGCATATCGCATCGTCATCTTGATATCCGTGTGGCCTAGCACTTCTTTTAGGGTTAGCAGGTTTCCGCCGTTCATTACGAAATGGCTGGCGAAAGTGTGTCTTAATACGTGAGTGCACTGTCCCCTGGGCAGTACAATACCGCTCTTTTCCAGCCCGCGTACAAAGGCACTATAACAGTCCTGGAAGAGAGGGCCTGTGCGAGGCCCATCAGCGAATATCTCTGCTTCCAGCTCATTCGAAATTGGGACTGTTCGGGTTTTGCCGCTCTTCGTGCCTGCGTAAGTGATGCGGTTGTTGCGTATCTGCTCACCACGCAGGCTTTCTGCTTCGCCCCAGCGAGCGCCCGTGGCGAGGCAGATATTTGCTACCCGGAGCACATATTTTGACCGGCTCTCCGTCAGCTTTGACAATAAACTCTGGATTTGCTCAAGGCTTAGGAATGTCAGTTGCGCTTGGTCAAATTTAAGAGGGCGTAATTTAGCTAAGGGATTTTCTGTTCGCCAGTTATCTAAGCGGATCAACTCGTTAAACATGGATTTGAAATAGCTCAGATCATGATTGCAGGTGTTTTCCGTGCACGGCAAAGATTTTCGCTTTTTGCCCCTTCCCCCAGGGGTTGTTTCTAGGCCGCCAGCCAGTCGCTTTCTGCGGAATTCGGTGTAGAGTTCCGAGGTGACTTTGCTTGCGACGGGATCACCCATCATTTGGCACAATGCAAGCAAGTAATCTTGCCGTTCTCTTCCCCCCTTTAGTGTATGTCCATGTAAGTCATACCAGGTCTTTACCAGCTCACTAAGTTGCCGATTGTCTCGCTGAGGTGGCACCCATTCACCTCTGTCAGCGGCTGCAAGCTGGGCGCGCTGCCAGCGTACAGCCTCGGACTTAGTGTTGAATGTACGACGTACCCGCTTACTGTCGCGTCCCTGGGGTCGGCAGTCAGCCTGCCAACGGCCGCTATCAGTTTTCTTGATTGCCATCGTGCGTAGATTTCAGAAACGCAGGAGCAGCTAATCCGATATCGATTCGGGTAGCTATCAGCTTACAGAGAGGATTATCGCTTTTTCGCACCACCTCAATGTCGGTTTGTCCGCCATAGGCCACCCATGGCAGCAACTCTGGCATATTTTTACCTACGGTTGCGAACACTTCCTCGGTAATTCGGTGTCGTCCATATTCTATATTTTGAATTTGGTGGAACTTGAGTCCAAGTTTTTCCGCGAATTCAGGTTGAGTAAACCCCAACGTTTCACGAATGATCCGCAGCCGTCCCCCGGCGCTATTTTCCGGTGATTCTCTCACCTTTGCGCTCCTTTATTACCACTTTCGCGCGAAATTTATCCTACTGAGCATCACTATTACAAGAAAAAGCGCTCCAATAACTTGAAATAAGATGTTTTATGCGCCTTAAAATGTAAATGAACTATTTAAAGTGTTGATATAACGTTGTTATGGGTCTTAAATACACTCCATTACAACCCTAACAAGAGTAATGGAGTTCGAACAGTGACTGAGAAACTAGACCCACCGCCCGTCAAGTCCCCCGTATCTTCCATGGAGCAATTCGCGCTAGATACAGGGCTGACCTTGCCAACCGTCCGACGCCAAGTGCAAAGGGGTTACTACCCAACAGTGAAAGTAGGGCGCTACCGGATGATCAACGTGATCCGAATCGCCCATCGGTGTCTTGAAACCGACGAGACCGAAATATCCTTGCAATAATCGGAGTCGGCGTCATGGACTACAGCCAGATCAACCGGGATGTGGTGGCGGCGCTGGAGCGGGACCAGTCACTCAACCTGGTGCTCAAGGAAACATCCAACACCTACCGCCAGGGGATCTGTCCGGACTGCGAACGCAAGACGGTCTGGATCAGTGCCGACAAGCCGATCACGTTGCGCTGTGATCGCGAGGACAAGTGCGGTTATCGGGAGCGGGTTCGGGATCGCTATCCGGACCTGTTTGAAAACTTCTCCAAGCGCTTCCCCTCCAGCGACGAAGACCCCAAGGCCACCGCCAGGGCCTATCTGTCACACAACCGCGGCTTTCCCACCGCCGATATCGAGGACTGGTTCGACCAGGGTTTTTACAAACTGCCTGATGGCACCTGGGCCGAGACGGTGCGGTTTTATCTTTTCGAGGGTAAGCAGGACTATTGGCAGCGCATCATCGACAAGGCCCATATGCAAAAGGCCGGGGGCAAGAAGGCGCGCTTCAAGTCTGGTACCAGTGTTGCCGGAAAGCACTGGGCGCCGCCGCCGCAGGTCATTGAGCCCGGGAACAAGGTTTTTATTGTCGAGGGTATTTTCCACTGTATCGCCATGTACCTGGCGGGATACAAAGCCGTGGCCGCCTTCAGTTGTTCCAATCTGCCGAGGGGACTGATCCAGGAAACTGCGGGCCAGGGGATAACCTGGTGTTTGGCCTATGACGACGAACCCGGTGCGCGCAAGCACCTGGTCAAGTACCACCGGGAATTGGTCGACCAGGGCGAGATAGTGGAAGTGGCTTTGACCGGCAGCAGCAAAGACTGGGATGACCTGTATCGGGAAAAGCGGCTCAACGATACCACCATTGGGGAATGCCATTGGCGGGGACGGATCTTTATCGCCGAGACCCCGAAAAAGAAAGCCTATGCCTTGTATGGGTGGAAACCGTTCAGCAAGACGGTCATAGAGCACCGCGACAAACTCTACTCCGCCCGCTTCTCCCTGGAGGATTTCAACAAGGCCAGTGATGACGGACCTTTCGCCTGGGGTTCAAGCTGGGATGCCTTTAACCAGGCGACGAAGGTGTGGGAGATCTCCAACTGTGTGCCCAGCTTCCAATACACTGAGATCGACCGGCTCACTGGCGAGCGCCGCTATTTCTTCCACATTAAGAAGGCGAACAGCAGCCGCAATTACCTGGGGGCCTTTTCACCCAATGCCCTCTCCGATCCCCGCGCCTTTGGCCTTGCCCTGCTGTCCCATACCGACGGCGGCAGCTTTGAAGGCGGGGCCGGGGATTTAAAACTCCTCAAGGCCCGCTGGCTGGATGGGGAAGTCGCCCGAGTAACCACCCTGCCCCATATGGGCTATGACGAGGATTCCCGCGCTTACATCTTTCCCGGCTTCGGTTATCGCCAGGGCCAGCTGCTGCCCGCCAACGCGCACGGCTTTTTACAGCTGGGCGACACCGCCATCAAAACCACCCTGGAAGATATGCCGGTGCACCACAGCGACCAATTCAACGGCAGCTGGTGGCCGGATTTCGTCAAGGTCTTTCACCTCAACGGCATTGCCGCCCTGGCTTACTTTACCGCCAGCTTGTTTGCCCGCCAGATCAAAGAGCAGCACCAGGCGTTTCACTTCCTGGAACTCACCGGTGAAGCCGACGCGGGCAAATCCACCCTGATCCGTTTTCTATGGAAACTGCTGGGCCGCGACAACTACGAAGGGGTGGATATGCTCAGCACCTCCAAATCCAGCTACGGCCGACACCTGGGCAAGGTCAGCAATCTTCCCATGGTGGTGATTGAAAGCGACCGGGAAATCAGCACCGGTGCCGGCGGCCGGCCGGGCAAGCCCTTTGACTGGGATCTCTTCAAAAAGGTCTATGACCTGGACGGCGTGATCGACACCCGCGGCGTCAAGACCAATGACAACAAAACCCATGACCGCCTGTTTCGCGGCACTCTGGTCATCAGCCAGAACGCCACCGTGCAGGCCTCCGCGGCCATGCTCTCCCGCATCGTGCACCTGCACTGTACCACCGCCCACAAGCGCTCCGAAAACCGCCCCCTGGCCGACCGCCTCAAGCGGGAACCGGTCAAAAACCTGGCCGGCTACCTGCACACCGCGCTGACCCAGGAAAAAGAATGGCTCGCCCGGTTTTTTGCCGCCTTTGACCGGCACCGGGAAACCCTCAGTGCCGACAGCGGAATTACACAGGGCCGTGTGATCGACTGCCATGCGCAGCTGATGGCCGCGGTGGACGCCCTGCAGGTGCTGCTACGTGAATTTAATGGGGATTTGCGCAGCCAGGTGCAGGAATATTTACAGGAGCGCGCCCGTGATCGCCAGCGCCGCCTCAACAGCGACCACCCCATCGTTGAACAGTTCTGGGATGCCTACCACTTTATTAATGACCAGGCGATGTACGTCGACGACCAGGACGGCGAGCGCATTAATCAAATCGAACGCCTGAACCACAGCATCGACCCCGCCTTAATCGCCATCAACCTCAACGAGTACCTGGAGCACTGCCGCAAACGCGGCCAGGAAATGGTGCCGGTGGCCGATCTCAAGCAGCTGCTGCCTACCAGTCAACGCTACCAGTTTGCCGGCTACAAGCAGGTTCGATCTAAGCGGGAGCAAGGCAGCAGGCTCTGGTGTTGGATTTTTCACAAATGCGGCGGGGTAGAGCGATGAGTTTCAATTTTGTGTTTTTTTTGACCTACAAGCAGGGAGACCGCGCGGGGGTGATACCCCTAGAAAAACCCGTGACAACCTGTGACAAGGGAAAAATAAGTCAGAAATAGTAATTAAAACAAGGGGTTAAGTGGCATGAAGGCTTGTGACAAATCCAAGACAAAAGCAAGACAGCCCGTGACAAGGGTCTTGTGCAATGTCACAGGTTTGTCTCAGAAAATAAGACAACCAGAAATGCCCGCAAAGCCAGTAGCCACGGGGCCTGCAGGGAAACTCCCCAAAACCTTGTCACAAGTTGTCACAGAAAAAATAAGACAAGTCAGCATACCTGCAACCCGCATAAATACTGGTCCTAAAGTTGATTTTCCTGCCCTGTCACAGATGTCACGGGTTTTTTTGGCGTGCACACCCGAAAAGCGTATTTCAACCAGCAACAGGAGCCAGTCGTGAACCAGCGCCAGCTGCTCCTGTACCACCGGGTCGGGGAAATCCAGGTCTATCACGCCTGGCTGCACAACAGCGATGTGCGCACGGCATCCAGCTGGGCTGGGCTGGTGCAGGACGAACTTTTGTTTGGCTGTCTCGCCCGCGAGGCCGCCTATACCGCACGCGGGCAGCGCCCGCGGCACTGTTCACCCCTGGAGGGAATCGAGATGGAACACAACATAGAAAAAACCGTATTTGTGCTGGATCTGGCTGAGGCCCGGCTAGTGCGCCTGGCGCTGGCTCTGTGCCGCGAACGCATCGCCTGCCCGGAAACCACCACGGTGAGCAGGGACGAGGCCGTGCGCGAGCTGCGCGCCGCCCAGGACATCTTTGCGGATCACGAGGCGCGGGCCAAACAACTCCAGGGGTTGAACCGGGAACTGCACGGAGGCTGTCATGCAGATGCTTAAAGTCCAGCTCGAAATTTATCCGGATCTGCTCTGTCAGCTGCGAGTTTTGGTGCGACGCCGCGAGCAACTGTGGGCGCAAAGAGAATGCCGATCACTGTCTCCACTGGAAACCGACGAACTTGCTCTGATCAACGCCCACCTGGCGACATTTGCCTGCGATGTGATGGCAATCTCCGATCCGCAGCAGCGGGCACTGCATTGAGAGGAGTGAAACCATGACGACCCAACTCTATGCGGCCATCCGAAAGGATTCCAAATATTTCCACCAGAACCCGCCCCAGGAATCGTTGCCATTTCCAGTAGCGATTGTCGACACGACAGATGCCTACCGAGTGCGGGGCAATGGCGATTTCTATCGTCTCGAGGATGTGTATCTGTTTGTAAAAGCCGACTGCAAATTTCGGCCGATTAACCGTACCAGTGAGCTGCCCACCCAGCTTGACCGCAACGATATAGGCGGTAACGATCAGGAATTGACAGTGGCAGTGGAGTTGGGAAATAATTAAGAATTCTCTCCCTCGAGCCACACCAAATTAAGCTTTGTCAATTGGCGACTAGGTATATTTTCCATCAAGCAGGTTAAAGTAGAAATTATGGAAAAATCTGATTACATAAAAGAAAGAGAGATACTAGAAAATCTAAAAAAGAAAGAGAGTTTATGGGGTATGCTGATTGCGACTGCTATCGGTATAGCTCCAACTGTCGTAATATTTTATGTTGCTCCGCAATTATTTTATTCAGTTTTAGCTTGGATAATTCCCGGAGCCGTATTGGGCTTATTTGTTCGTCTGGGAATAAGCGCGCATAGCCTGAAATTACGATTGATTCCCGCATTGCTGGTCTCTCTTCTTGGACCCTTGCTATTTTTAGCTACGTTAAACCCGTTTACTCTACTCATCGGCATAATGAACCTTTTCATAGTTTTGATAATAACAAGGCCCAACTTGTCGAAAGATGAGGAGCGTGCACTTTGGCTTCAAAGGCAAGGGAAACTATAAGAAAAGTATATGCGAGTTAGTCATATCGTATGGAATTAAAGTATTAAAAGACATAGAGTTTCGTGAGTATATACTGGAAAGTCTACTTTTATTTTATAGCCGCCAAGCCGAGGAATCTGCTTAGCATTAGTTTTTCTTTCTACATATTTATTGAAATATTATTGTTAAAGTTTGTATATACATCAAGCGGGCTCTTGCGTCGGATATAATTTTGCGCAGCAACCTATTTGGTGATAAATTATTTTCTCTTTTAATGCACAGTTTAATCTTATATGCTGCGGCTACTTAAGTTCATATATTGCTGTAATGCGTTGTTGCACTTTGATGTATTCAGGTACCGCCAAAATTAAATCTCTACCGTAGGGAGCAGAGTCTGCTGCGAAAGCTAGTATGGGAGGGTTGTGTTCTAAGGAAAAAGTGGCGGCTAATCTATCACAAAAGGAGGCTGCCATGCTCAAACAGCGATCGCAATCCACCCCGGAGGGTCACGACATTCAGCTATCCCCCACCCAGTACGCCCACTTTACCGATGGCGACGGCCTGTTTGTTAAAGGCTCGGAGGGTGATACCGTTGGATTCATCCACGAAACCAACTTCGACAATTCACTGGAAACCCTGCGCCTGCATGATCGTATCGGAAACGCGTGTGAGCAGTTGTATTTTCTCGCTGCTGCGCTGAGTCCGGGCAATGAAGTCCTGGAACTCAACCCCCAAGCGCAGTTGGGGCTCAATCAGATTATCTGCCAGATTCGCGAGCAGTTGACGATGGTGGAGTGCAGATAATTGAAGGAGAGGAGGGCGGCCGAAGCCGCCCTTTCTCATCGGCTTGTTGATCTGTGTTTAACATCTTATGTATGTCATCGTCCTATTAAGTTTCGTCAAGAGTGAAATTTATCTTCGTTTTCCTATCCTTAAATTCCTGAGTGGTGGGCTCATATTTATAATTTTTTGTTGACTGTATAGCGGATTCTTCAAAAATTCCCTCCGGTATGGATTCAGCGATTCTGATATTAAATGGCTCTCCATATTGATTTACATCGTATTCAACTATTACATACCCTTCTATTTTTTGCTCTAACGCTACTTGTGGATATATCGGTGAGGTTTTATAGACTGGTATCGGCCAACCCCTTTCCCTTGCGTTTTCTATCTGTTCTTTGCTAGGCTTAATGGCGCCAATGAGATAAGGACAGTCCACATAAGATGGGCACTCTCTATAGCGATCGCAATCAGGAATTGGGGGGACTTTAATGATACAGCCAGACAATAAAGCTGACGTCAATAAAATTAACTTTTTCATTAATTAGTTTTTCTTTCTACATATTTATTGAAACATTATTGTTAAAATTTGTATATATATCAAGCGGGCTCTTGCGTCGGATATAATTTTGCGCAGCAACCTAATTGGTGATAAATTATTTTCTCTTTTAATGTACAGTTTAATCTTATATGCTGCGGCTACTTAAGTTCATATATTGCTGTAATGCGTTGTTGCACTTTGATGTATTCAGGTATCGCCAAGATTAAATCTCTACCGTAGGGAGCAGGGTCTGCTGCAAAAGCTAGTATGGGAGGGTTGTGTTCTAAGGAAAAAGTTGCATACGCCTGCCCAAAATTACCTTCGGTGGTTATGCCGTAGACCTTTCGTACCTCTCTGGATTGAGCATGAGCGAGTTTATCTGCTTTTTTACGAGCTTTGGTACTAAGTTCAAGAATCAAATTGTCTTTGTGTTCTTCTTCTTTAGTGGTTTTAAAAAGCGCGTTAATATCCGCAGCGCCCTCCAGTCTAAGGAGCGCATTTGCCAGAGCGGGGTACTTTTCGAGGTTGTTTAACTTTAAGGTAAAACGCTGCCCTACTTCATAGCCTAAAATATCCAGATTGTAAGTACCTTCTTTCCTTGCTCGCCTTGTACTCTTTTCTACTTGCGATGACTTCAGTTGTGATTGGGAAATGTTATGAGCTTTGAGAATTTCCAGCATTTTGGCGCTTGATTTAGTCAAGGATGCCATTGCCTCTTCAGAGGATTTATCAAAGGCGACCATCTCAAAATGGATATTTACCACATCTGGTTTTACTTGCTTCTCTATCGATTCAGTGACAATTACAAAAGGAAATTGTGGTATAGGATTTGCCAGTGCTATCAATGGTATGGTCAGTGAAGTCAGTAGTAAAATGATCTTCATACATACTCCCGCTATTCATTCTATTTATGGTTGCCGATTCTCGGGTGCGTCGTTTTAATCTACCGCAGAAAAAGGAGTTTTGGAAGCATGAAAAAGAATAGTCACTATGCACTTTCCTTATCCGCTGAGAGTTTTGTAATCATAGAGCGGCGCCGTCAATATTTGCAGCGGGAACTGGATGATATCCGCTTGGCACTGTGCGCGCTGAACTTGGATGCGCCCTATGAGGCGCAATCGGCACTTTTGTACCTTATCGATGGGCGCCTGAGACGGTTGATTACAGAACTGGTGTCGACCGATAGCTTGGCCCACGCGCTCAAATCTTGTGATGACCCTGGATTGAGTTGAGTGGTGCTGAGAGCGCATTTGCTGGATCATTCTATTGCTATGTGATTCAAGCTTCGGCTGCTTGTCATGGGTTTATTTGGTAAAATTGTCCCGGATAACCGATCGAGGGCTCAGTGATGGAAACACAGGCAAACGATACAGCCAACCCCAAGCCGGTCATGGATATGACCCCAATGCGCATCGGGCTCTGCTGTCCACACTGCGGCGCCAAGGCGCGGGCGCGGACCAGTCAGCAGATCACACCGTTGTATCGGGAAATCTATTTCCAGTGCACGGATGTGGAATGCGGACACACCTACGTCGCCGCGCTCTCGGTGCTGCACACGCTATCCCCCAGCGCCAAGCCGAATCCCGACGTGAATATCCCTCTGTCCCCCAGAATTGTACGCCACTGATCCGGTTGATGCGGGTGCCCTTGTGGCACCCCGAGCCTGCGTCGTTTTGCGTCGCCCGCAAGCTATTGCCAATCCCCTTGCAGCCCCCGCCCTAGCTGGGCCGGGCTGACTTCCGCCAGTAAGTCAAAATCAACACATTAAGTCCGCAGGCGAGGCGTGGGGCTGACTGCGCGCGCCGGGGCGGCGCAGGCCTGCGGCAGGCCAGGGGTGGTCGGCGGCAGATGGGAAAAAAGGCCGCCTGGCGCGGCCGGGGAGGAAGAAGTGCGGGAGCGGTGAGGACAGCTTAGGCGGGCTGGGGGGACGGCTCGGGACCGACGTCGACTTGGTAGGGCTGGAACTGGATCACCTCCTCACCAATCCATTCGTTGAGCTCGGCGAAGCGGGCCTGCAGGGGCTTGAGTTCGTTTTCGTTAAACACTCGCGTCGCCTTCTCCACGTCGCCGAAGCCGGCTTTGTTCTTGGGAATAATCCCCATCAGTTGCGGTGGCACGCGATGGGCGGCGAGCACGTCATCGCGGCTGGCGTCTTTGATGTGCAGAAACTCATCCCTGGCGGCGACCTCGCTGATGGGAATGACCTGGATGCCGTCTTTTTTGCCGTCGGGGCTGTAGAGGAACAGGTTGCGGAAGTTGCCGGGGCCTTTGGATTGCTTCAGGGCCTCGCGCATATTATCGATATCCTCTTTTTGTTGGGCGGGGTCACTCACGTAGAGGATAAAACCGGCGTGGCTGCCGTTGAGATAATACTTGCGGCGAAACAGGGTGGCGGATTCGTTGAGGTAGGCGGCCTGCAGGGCGCTCAGGTACTCGGGCACACCGTAGATCTCCTGGTTGATATCCGGTTCGGCCAGGTGGAAGATGGATCCTTCCGGGAATTGGTGCTCCTCTTGCCAGCCCTGCACAAAAAAATACTGTTCGCCCTGGCCGCGGCGCACATACTTGGCCAGTGCCGGCTGCAGGTGCAGTGGCTGGCGCGCCAGGTTGTCGCGCCGCTCCAGATAGCCGTTGCCAAAAATCAGATATTCCAGCGCCCAGCGGGAAAAGGCCGCGCGGCTCAGCATCCGGTGCGGTATAAAAGTCGAGGCGAGGATATTGCGTTTCACATAGATGGCGGAACTGTGGTGGGGGCTGGCCCGAAAACTTTTTGACAGTCCGTGGGGATTGATGGGCGGCTCATACCAGCGGCCGTTGTACCAGCTCTCCACATAGTCCAGGATCTCGCGCCGGTCCAGCACCGGTACCGGCTCGCCAAAGCTAAACGCCTCCATACGGGTGCCGGTATCCGGGTTCGCCGCTGCTGTTGCTGTTGCCGCTGAAGCGCCGGGGCCTGGCTTGCGCCGTCTCTTTCTGCTCATGAATAGATCTCCATAAAACCGCTGCTGTAGTTATCCTCGCTGCCGGCGCCCAGGGGTTCATTGCCCAGGGCGTGCATGGTGGCCCAGGCCAGTTCCGCGTGGCCGGTTGCCTCGCTGCGCCCGGCCTGGTAGGTCACCTGGCGACCGCTCGGGGTGAGTGTTTTTTTGATTTGCATAAACGACTGCGCCAGGTCGGTCCAGCCCGCATCGAATTCCAGCCGGCCGTTGCCGATGACGTTGAGTGCGCGCAGCACCAGCTCCGTTTTCACCGCCGGGGAGTAGTTGAGCGCAACGGCGGCGGGAAAGAATTTGCGCACCAGCTGGTAAACTCCGGTGCCCAGGCCGGTGGTGTCGATGGCGATGTAGGCCACCGCATAGCGCTCGGTCATTGCGCGGATCTGCTTCGCCTGGGATTCAAAGTCCTGGCCCTTCCAGCGGTGCTTTTCCAATACCCGGAACTTGCCGCCGGGCACCGCCGGCGGAGCCACCACCACGCAGCCGGCACCGTCGCCGTCCAGGCCCGGGTCGTAACCGATCCACACCGGGCGCGCGCCGTAGGGGCGCAGCGCAAAGGGTTTGATGTCCTCCCAGATTTCCCAGCTGTCCACAAAGCAGCGCTGCATCATCGCCAGGGGAAACACCGACTCGGTGTCGTCGATAAACTGGCACAGCAACAGATTCGCCCATTCGTCGGCGCTGTATTCCAGTTTCAGCTGGTCCAGATCGAACAGATCGCAACCGCCGCGCAGGGCGTCCTCCACCGTGACGATTTGCCGCCACTGTCCGTCCTCGCAGTGCCGCCCCGGGGCCAGTGCACCGTGGCTGAGATCCAGGGCGATCCGCTCCGCTTTGGGTCGCCCGCGGTTGTAGAGTTCGCCGGCCCAGAAGGGATAGGCGTCGTGGGTGATGGCGCTGGGTGTGGAGATATAGGTCAGCCGCCACTTTTTGTGCATCGCCATGCCCGAGGCGACTTTGCGCAGCTCCTGGAACTTGTGCACCCAAAAATATTCGTCGAAGTACAGATTGCCGTGATAGCTCTGCGCCGTGCGCGCATTGGTGCCGAGAAAATACAGGTGGGCGCCGTTGGGCAAAATCATCGGATCGCCGCTGAGCTCCACCTCCGCCTCGGCCGCATACTGCACCATGTACTGTTTGAACACATGGGCCTGGGACTTGCTGGCGCTGAGAAAAATCTGATTGCGCCCGGTGTGGATGGCATCCGCCAGCGCCTCCCGCGCGAAATACCAGGTGGCGCCGATCTGCCGCGACTTGAGGATATTGCGGATCCGGTGTTGCAGCCCGGCACCGTACCAGTCGCGCTGGTATTCAAACAGGGTGTCGCGAAACAGGGTGAGGAGTTTTTCCTTCTGCGCCTCCGTCATGGCATTGCGCTGGCGCCGTTTGCGCGACCCGGCATTGCGGTTGGCCACTTTGGGGTTCAGGTCGCCCTCGTGGCCGTCTTCCCGGGCATAGCGGCGCACCCGCGCCAGCCGTTCAATCTGCCGGCCCAGCAGATCGATTTCCTTAAAATCGGTGCCGGTCTTGGGGTCTTTGGCGATCAGCTGGATCAAGCGCGCCTCCAGGGAGGCTTCCACCCGCTCACTGGCCGACGCCTCGCCCCAGCGATCGCGCGTCTTCCAGCTCTCCACCGTGGTGCGCGGCAGGTCCAGCTGCCGGGCGATATCCCGCGTGCGCCAGCCCTGCCAGTAGAGGCTGCGGGCGGCCCGGCGCGGATCCGTGGTGGGGGCGGTGATGAACATGCCGGCAGCCTATACCGCCGTTTGCCACCGCCGGGCTCTGCCCCCTTTGTCCCCGGCGCCGTTACAAGCCGCGCGCATTGAGACAGGCGGCGCGGCTCCCGACTATCAGCCACAACCGCTTTTAGCCGGAACTGACACAGGGCCACCCCATGGCAAAGAAATACAACTCCAAATGGTTTCGTATCGCCGTCGAAGGCGACACCACCGACGGCCGCGCCATCCAGCGCCACTGGATCGAACAGATGGCGGCCAACTTCGATCCGGAAAAATACGGCGCGCGGATCTGGCTGGAGCATTTCCGCGGCATATTGCCCGACGGCCCTTTTAAAGCCTACGGCGATATCCTGGCGGTGAAGGCGGAAGAGGTCACCATCGACGGCGAACGGAAAATGGCGCTGTTCGGCCAGATAGATCCCACCGCAGACCTGGTGCAGATGAACCAGAAACGCCAGAAGCTGTATTCCTCGGTGGAAATCGATCCCAACTTCGCCAGCAGCGGCGAAGCCTACCTGGTGGGCATGGCGGTCACCGACTCTCCCGCGAGCCTCGGCACCTCCATGCTGGAATTTTCCGCGCAGCACCCGGATGCCAATCCTTTCTCCGCGCGCAAACAGCGCCCGGAAAATCTGTTTACGGCCGCCACCGAATTCACCCTGGAATTTCAGGAGGTGGAAGAACCGGGCGAGGGACTGGTATCCCGCATCCGGGAGCTGTTCAAGCAGAAAAACCGCAGTGACGACACCCGCTTTGCCAACATGGAAGCCGCCGTCGAAGAAGTGGCGGGCAACACGGTGGACACACTGGAAAAGTTCAGGGACGAAGTTGCCGCACTCAGGGAAGAGTGCCGCAAATTCGCCACCCAGCTCGCCGCCGCCCGCGACCAGACTGCGGCGCTGGAAAAGAAAATCGATCACACCGAAAACCCGGCCGGCCGGCGTCCCGCTGCTGCCGGCGGTGACGGCCAGGCACTGACCGACTGCTGACCGGAAAAAACCCGAACGCCGCGCCGGAGTCCATCGGAATCCGCCGCGGCACTTAGGAGCAACAGAAGATGCGCAACGAAACCCGCAAAATCTACAACGCCTACCTGGAGCAGATCGCCAGGCTCAACGGCGTGGAAAAGGCCACACAGAAATTTGCCGTCGACCCCTCGGTGCAGCAAACCCTGGAAACCAAGATGCAGGAATCCTCCGAATTCCTCGGTCGCATCAACGTCATCGGTGTGCGGGAACAGGAGGGGGAAAAGCTCGGCCTGGGTATCGGCAGTCCCATCGCCAGCACCACCAACACCGCCAACCAGGATCGCCAGACCAAGGATCCCAGCACACTGGACGCGCAGCGCTACCGCTGCGAGCAGACCAACTCGGACACCCATATCACCTACGCCAAGCTGGACGCCTGGGCCAAGTTTCCCGATTTCCAGACCCGGGTACGCGACGCCATACTGCGCCGCCAGGCCCTGGACCGGATACTGATTGGATTTAACGGCCTCAGCCGCGCCTCCACCTCCAACCCGGTCGCCAACCCGCTGCTGCAGGATGTCAACAAAGGCTGGCTGCAGCACTACCGTGAGCGGGCCGCAGAGCGCGTGATGACGGAAGTGGTTGAGAGTTCCGGCAAGGTCAACGTCGGCGCCGACGGCGATTACAAAAACCTCGACGCCCTGGTGTACGACGCCACCGGCAGCCTGCTGGACCCCTGGTATCAGGAGGACACCGAACTGGTCGTGATCTGCGGGCGCAGGCTGCTGCACGACAAATATTTTCCCCTGGTCAGCACCCAGGAAGCCCCCACCGAAAAACTGGCCGCGGACATTATCCTCAGCCAGAAACGCCTGGGCGGACTGCCCGCCGCGCGGGTGCCGGGCTTTCCGGACAACAAGCTGCTGATTACCCGCTTCGACAACCTCTCCGTCTACTGGCAGGAGAGCTCGCGCCGCCGCACCCTGGTGGACAATGCCAAGCGCGACCAGATCGAGAATTACGAATCCTCCAACGACGCCTATGTGGTCGAGGATTTTGGGGCCGGCTGCCTGGTGGAAAATATCGTTATCCAGCCATTGGCTCCGTAGTAGATCCGTGGTCCCAGCTGCGCCGGCGGGCGCTTTTCAAATCGACAGCAAGCGGAGCACCCCATGACAAGCCCAGCCCAGCGCCACTATGAACGCACCCTCGCCGCGCAGGCCGCTACCGAGGACAGCGACAGCCACCACGCCAACGCCTACGAACGGATGCTGATGCAGCTGGCAGAGGATCGCCGGCGTCTAAAACAGGTGCAGTCCGTGGAGCGCAAGGTGGCACTCAAGCGCCAGCTGCTGCCCCGTTATCACGATTGGATCGAGGGCACATTGGAGGGCGGAGACGGCGCCCAGGACGATGTGCTGATGACCGCGCTGGTGTGGCATATCGACACCGGTGACTATGGGTGGGCACTGCGGATCGCCGACTATGCCCTGGCCCACAATCTGACCTTGCCGGACCAATACCAGCGCGACACCGCCACCGTGATCGCCGAAGAGATTGCCGAAGCCGCGCTGGCCGCCCTCAATGCTGGACAGGCGTTCGACCTGGCGGTGGTGCTGACTGCGGACCAGCTCACCCAACAGCGCGACATGCCCGACCAGGCGCGGGCCAAATTGCACAAGGCCGCCGGTCTGTTGCTCAGTGAAGAAAACCCCCAGGCGGCGCTGGAACACCTGCGTCGCGCCCTGAGTCTGCACGACCGCGTCGGTGTCAAAAAGGACATTGAAAAGCTCGAACGTGCGTTAAAAAAAACCACCGGCGGGACTGATTGAGCGATTGCTCTCCCGCCGCTGACCCGAGCGACCCACCGCGCCCGGCGGCGGGGCGGAGCCCGCGATAGCGCACAGCGATTCCAGGGCTCCGCCCCCCACCGCCGACTTCGCCGGCAGTATGGAAAAACCCATGGATGCACTTGTCGTCAATGTCCCGGACAGCCAGCCCAGCAGCGGCGAGCCGTTTGGCAATGACGGCTGGTTCCCGGATATAGATCAAGAGCACCTGCGCGATAGCGTGCGGATTCACGGCGATATTCCCGAGCCGCGGCTCAGGGAAGCCTGTCTCTACGCCATGGCCAGCGTCAACCGCGAATTGCGGGACTGGCAAAGCCGGCAAATCGAAACCGGTTACAGCAGCCTGGCACAGGTGCCCGGCACCCAGATGGGCGAGGAGAGCCAACTGCTGATGCTCTACCGCCGCGCCGTGTACAGCACCGTCAAAGCGGATCTGACCGAGCGCTACCGCGACCACGACAGCACCGGCGCCGGCCACGATCGCGCCGACGACCTCAGCCCCGGCATCGACGAACAGCGCCGCAACGCCCGCTGGGCCATCAGTGCAATCCTCGGACTGTCCCGCAGCACCGTGGAGCTGATCTGATGCGCGTGCGCGCCCTGCAGGGAGACACACTGGATGTTCTCTGCCATCGGCACCTGGGGCGCACCGCCGGAATTTTGGAACAGGTGCTGGCCCTCAACCCGGCCCTGGCCGAACTGGGGCCGCTGCTGCCCAACGGCACCCCGGTGACACTGCCGGAACCGTCCCAAGCCGCGGCGGAACAGCAACCACTGGTACAGCTCTGGGACTGATGGACAGATCGCGCCGTGGCGAATGCCAGACCCTGCGGGAGAAGAGAAACAGGAGAGGATGATGCGCCTACCCGATTATGCCCAGCTGCAAAGCGCGATGACGCGCAAAGCCTATGGATTTTTTGACCGCGGCGATTACAACCTGAACCTGGTGGGCATTCGCAAAGCCGACACCAGCGCCAATACCTTTAACGATCACCTGGCCGTGGCGTTTCGCCTCAACGGCGCGCCGCACTGCTACCTGTTTCCCGCCACCACCGACCCGGGCCTGTACTGGCGCCAGCAGCCCGCCAACGTCAAGGGCACCGCCATCCTGGTGCCCGGCCAGTACCCGGGCCTGTGGCAGATCGGCAAACACCAGGGCAGCTACACCGCACTGGTGCAGCGCGGGCCGGTGCGGGTTTATCGGGACAGCAATCGCGACCGGATACTCGACACCGACGCCCCCATCGAGGGCGGCTATTTCGGGATCAACTGTCACCGGGCGTCCGCCCACCAAAACAGCCAACAGGTGGACCGCTGGAGCGCCGGCTGCCAGGTGCTGGCCAACCCGTTGGATTTCAATCTGCTGATGGCCCTGTGCCGGCGCGCGGAACCCCTGTGGGGCAACCGCTTCACCTACACCCTGATCGAGGAGGCCGACCTGTGAGTGCAACTGTCATTGCCAGCGCCGCAAAATTTTTGCTCGGCGGCCTGTTTGAGACCCTAAAACACCGCCGCGCGGTCAAGGCGGAAGAGCGACGCGGCGAACTGGAACTGAAAAAAGCTTCCAACAGCGCGCGCATACAACGCGCGCAGACGGGTGACAACCACGCCGCCGCCATGGATCTGGAAAGCGTGGGGCAGCGCGGCTGGAAAGATGACTTTTTGCTGCTGCTCACCACACTGCCGGTGGTGCTCCTGTTTATCGCCCCACTGTATGAACTGGTGATCGCGGAACACTATCGCGCCGGGGATTTGCAGCGGGCGGTGATGACCGGCTTTACCGCCCTCAAGGCGACACCGGAATATTACTGGTGGGCGCTGGCGGCCATTTATATCGACACCTTTGGCTTTCGGCGCATGTTGCGCACCGCGGTGGAAGCCTGGGCCGGAAAACGGATGTTCGGCAAAGGGCAGGGGTGACAATGAACCTGAGTGAACAGCAAATGGAAGCGCTGATGCGCAAGGCGGCGCGCACGGCGGTGGAGGATCTACTGCAAAAACTGGGCGTGGATACCGTCGACGTGCGCGAGACACAAAAAGATTTTGCCCACCTGCGCACCCAGCGCAAAGCCAGCGAGCAGATCGGCACCTGGACCCGCCGCGCGCTGCTGTTGTTTGTTATCACCTCCGCCTGCACCCTGTTGGTCACCGGCATCAAGGGCGCCTTCGCGGACCTGCTCAAATGATCAAGCCCGACAGCCTGCGGGCGTTTATTCTGGAAGCCGTCCCCCACCTGCGGCGCAACCCCGATGCGCTGCAGGTGTTTATCGACAGGGGCAACCTGGTCAGCACCGGCGCTCCGGGTTTCGCCTTCGAGTACCGCTACACCCTCAACCTGCTGGTCACCGACTACGCCGGCCACCGGGATGCCCTGGTGGTACCGCTGCTGGTGTGGCTGCGGGAGCAGCAGCCGGAACTGTTTCAGAACCCCAATCAGCGGGAACAGATCCGCTTCGAGGCGGACATACTTGACCGGGATAAAATGGACCTCTCCTTCGAGATCCCCCTCACCGAGCGCGTCGGCGTGACTCCCCGGGAGGCCGGGGGTTTTAGTGTCGAACACTATCCGGAGCCCCAGGAGGAAGCGCCCTGGCTCGCCACCCACTGGAAACTCTACCTGCGGGACCAGCTGATCGCCGAGTGGGATATCGAGGAAGGACAAAACAGTGTCTGACCCGCTGCGGCAGCTGGAGACCTGGGCCGCGCCCTTACTGGCCAAACTAGCGCCCGCCGAGCAGCGCAAACTGGCGCGCAGTATCGGCACCCAGGTGCGCCGCCGCCAGCGCCAGCGCATCTCCGAACAGAAAAACCCCGACGGCAGCACCTATGCGCCGCGCAAAACACGCGAGCTGCGGGGCAAGGCCAACCGCCTCAAACGCCGCCGCAAAATGTTCCCCAAGCTGCGCAACGCCCAACACCTCCGGGTGCAATCCACGGCGGACGGCGCCGTTGTCGGTTTTTTGGGCCGCGCCGCCCGGGTGGCCAGGGTGCACCACTATGGCCTGCGTGAAAAGGGTATCGAGTATCCGCAGCGTGAGCTTTTGGGTTTTGGTTCCGCAGACCAGGAGCTGGTGCGGGATTTGTTGTTGCAACACCTGGCGGGTTGAACTTTTTCCCGAACTCTGTGGAAACTCTTCGGGGTTTTCTTGTGCTATTTCAGGGGGGTGTACCTGGGGGTATCGAGTCACTTTCGGCCTCTTCATCTAGGCTCAAGTGTTCAAATCCCCACTGGACCAGCTTGCGGATGTCAGACAGTGAAATATGTGTTTCGGCCAGCGCATCGCAGGAGTCCAGAACGATACAGTCGTTATTGTCTGAATCAGGCTGGCCGAAACTGCTGTCAAACAATTGTTGTATTTGGCTTGCGGCTGTAAAGGCTGCTTCTCGCGCTGCAGTAACATCCTCGACAGAATAGACCAAAACGATCTTCAGCCAATAAGGATCTTCGGGGGGAAGCTCCTGGAACCCATCCTCACCAAGGTCTAGAAAGACACCGATCAGATATTCCTGCACAGGTTGGAGTATGCGTTCAATACATCGCAAAACAGTTCTTTTGCCTGGCCTAAGCCTTAACCTGTTTTCCAAGGCGTTGGGTAATGCTGGTCGACCATACCGACCTGCCAGCCATTGCTTCAGTGTCCGTTTGCCGAGTTCGTCTAGGTCAGCTTCTGAGTGATAATCCAGCTCGATAAAGCGGTCTTTGCGAACAGATCGCCGACTTAGATGTTCCAGGGAGACATGAAGGTCCTCGCCTTCTTCGCGTCGGAACGTCAGGTGCAGTTTTCGGGGGTGCTTAGCCTGGATATATTGTGAATCGATAGCCGAAATGACATTAGCAACAATCAATTCAAATTCGGTTTCGCCCTCATGAGGTAGATCGCAGTCATGAGTGACGATTACACCACGGTAGTCGCCTTCTTCATCAGGCAAGATTGACAGTTTGCGCAGATATTCGGCTGGAACCAAACTGCCCTGGCGCCACGGGGTATTGCGTCCGAGCATTTAATGGAGTCCTTAGTCCGGTTCTGGACCACCGGGAATCGACAAATAGGAGCGCCATTCGTCACGAGGCGGGGCCTTGGAATTTTTCAGAGCGGAAGACTCGTAATCCGCTTCCAGTCTACGGGCTTCGCTAATTACTTTGGAGACATCTTGTGGACGCAGAGAGCTATCCTTAAACAGCTGGTATAGTGACTTTTCTCCAAATACCTTTATTTTAAAAACGGCGCCAGCGCGCATCACTCCTGAGGTTTTAAATTGATCCGCAATCTGGCTCAAACTATGGATCTGGTCTGACTTTTGTATATCAGGCTCTGTGCCCCGCAACCACTTGTAGACTGATTGTCGGGAAACCTTAAACAGGTCACCAAGTTCAGTCATTGGGAGGTTAAAGACGCCACGAATATTGGTTAGATGTTGGGCAGTGGTGCGAACGTCCGGGCGAGTGCTGCCTACAATTTCCACGCCAATTCGATGTTGGATGTATTCAACAAATAAATCGTCGTAATACTGTAAGTCATAATTACTGCCGGTACCTTCCAGGTCATAATCAATGACGGTCGGATACAGACTGGTTTCACAGCTAGTAGCTTCATCTGTCATACTGGGTCTGTATTTAGCGGTTATAGTCATAGTCCCCAGATCTTCCTCGCGTGCTCAGTTGTTACACTATTGAACACCTCTCTAATATGACTGTGCAAGTGCCTAAACTCCTTGTCAAGTTTATCGTAGTCAAGAGGAGCTTGTCCCCCCGAGGAGTGGTCGGTATCCAACACCGCATAACGGTCAAATTTTTTTGAAAAGCGAGGATTGACGTGGATATTATGGAGCTGTAGGTCTGGGGGAAAGGCTAGAGCACCGGACAGATAGTTGATCCGAGCAACAAGGGTACCGTTGTTAAATAGAGGACCACCCTCTGTTGTGTAACGGGACTCGAACGAGCTTCTTTGAAGTGCCCACGGTAAATCTACGCCATGAATGCCGGGGCTGATATATTCTTCGGTAGGCTGATCATTGATGGGCTGAATGGCATCTAAATAGCGCATACCCAGCCTCGTTACAAACTCAAGATGAACTACCTTATCTATTACCTTCAATCCCTCCAAAAGTCTGTGGAGGAATTCCTCACGAGTCTGGTAACAGGTAGTTTGAAAGCTGACAGAGTCTCGATTGATGATAAATCCCGAGTTTCTTTCAGCATTAGTTAGGTACCATTGTTGTGCACTGATCAGCTTAGGATTGTTGTCATCAGCACCTAAACCCTCATGAGTACGTAACAGTTGGATTTGTTTAAAGATACGAGTATCAAAATGGGGGAAGCCCTCGCGTCTGAGTAAATCCTGAATCTCTTGGATGTATTTATCCATGAGAGACACGGTATTAAAGCGCGCCTGGACTAGTGCATAGAAAACCGGGGGCGCTAAATCAGTCACAGTAGCTTCCATTTACTTGGGTTGCTGTTTACATATGGATTGTCAATTTACACTTTAGTTCACAGTTGGCGCAACGGAAAAGTTCAAGTAGGGGTAAAGCAGGGTGTTTTCAGCCCCGCTATTCCCCTCACAATGGCCTTGCGGCAGAAAGAGCTGCCTCAGGACCCAGCCGGTACTGCGAATCCCGCAGCCCTTGTAACCAGCACTGCTACAAGCCCGCCTGACTGCGGTCATGCCGGCGCTCGCGCACCATCGCGGGCATGGCCAACACCTTTACCGCTGTGGATCTCTCCCGGCTGCCGGAGCCGGATGTTGTGGAAGCGCTCGATTTCGAGTCCATCTTCAGCGCCATGCTGTCCGACTTGCAGGGCCGCGACACCACCTTCGACGCCCTGACCGAAGCCGACCCCGCCTATAAAATTCTTGAGGTGGCCGCCTACCGGGAATTGCTGCTGCGCCAGCGGGTGAACAACGCCGCCCGCGCCGTGATGCTGGCCTATGCCGAGGACGCGGACCTGGACCAGATAGGCGCGCTGTTCGGTGTCCAGCGCCTGGTACTGGACCCCGGCGACCCGGTAAACGGTATCGACCCCACGGTGGAATCCAACACCGAATTCCGCCGCCGCATCCAGCTGGCCCCGGAGGGGTTCAGTGTCGCCGGCCCGGAAGGCGCCTATATCTATCACGCCCTGGGCGCCGACCCCGGTGTCCTCGATGCCAGCGCCACCAGTCCCAGCCCCGGCGATGTGGTGGTCTCCATCCTCGCCCGGGACGGTGACGGCGCAGCGGGCGCGGCACTGCTGAACAGCGTGGCCGCGGTGCTGCAGGCGGACAATGTGCGCCCCATGACCGACCGGGTAAGCGTGCAGTCCGCGCAAATAATTTCCTATGTGGTGGAGGCCACCCTCTACACCTATGCCGGCCCCGGCGCTGCGGTGGTGCTGGCCGAGGCTCGGGCGCAGCTGCAAACCTATGTCGAAGACAGCCACCGCTTGGGCCGCGACGTCACCTTGTCCGGCCTCTACGCCGCCCTGCATGTGCAGGGAGTCCAGCGGGTAACACTCAACCGGCCCACTGCCGATATCGTCGTCAGCCGCACCCAGGCCACCCACTGCACCGCCGCCACCGTCACCCACGGCGGCGTGGACGAATAGCCTCGTGGCCAGCCTGCTGCCCGCCAACGCCACCGATGCCGAGCGCGCCCTGGAAGCCGCCACCGCGCGCATCGCCGAGGTACCGGTGCCCTTGCGGCAACTGTGGAATCCGGACAGCTGCCCGGCGGAACTGCTGCCCTGGCTCGCCTGGGCCCTGTCCATCGACGCCTGGAAGGACTACTGGCCGGAACAGGTGAAGCGCGAGCGCATTCGCAACGCCATCCAGATCCAGCGCACCAAGGGCACCGCCTATTCCGTCTGCACCGTGGTGCAGAGTTTTGGCGGCGCCGTGCAACTGAGCGAGTGGTGGCAGCAGGATCCGCCCGGCGCGCCGCACACCTTTGCGATGTGGCTCACCCTCAACGGCTCCGGCGGCCAGGAGGCCAGCGCCCAATACGTGGACGACGTGATCGCGGAAGTGGAGCGCACCAAGCCCGTGCGCAGCCACTGGAGTTTTACCCAGGGCGTCGAGGCCCGCGGCTGTATCGGTTTTGCGGCCGCGGCCCGGCCCGCCGTTTACCGCCGCCTGCAACTGCAGGCGGTCTGAGGAGCTTTTATGAGCGGATTGCAGATTATCGTGACCGACGCCGGCCGCCAGGCGCTGATCAATGCGGACAACACCGGCACACTGCCGGTGCGCATCGCCAGCATCGGTGTCACCGCCGAAGTGTTTGTGCCGCAGGCATCCCAGACCCAGCTGCCCGGTGAGATCAAACAACTGGATACCTTTGCCGGCAACGCGGTGGCCGACAATACCCTGCATGTCATCATCCGCGACGATGGACCGGACACCTATACCTTGCGCGGTTTCGGCCTCTACCTGCAGGACGGCACCCTGTTCGCGGTCTACGGCCAGAGCGGTGTGATACTGGAAAAATCCACCCAGGCCACCCTGCTGTTGGCCGCGGACGTCTGCTTTACCGACATAAATGCCACCGACCTGAGTTTTGGCGACACCAGCTGGATCAACCCGCCGGCCACCACCGAAACCCCCGGCGTGTTGGAGCTGGCCACCGATGCGGAGCAGGTCGAAGGTGCGGACGCCGGCCGCGCCTCCACACCCAGGGGCGTCAAGGCCGCGCTGGATGATCGCCTGGGACAAGGCGCCCCCAAAAGTTTTGGCAAAACCCTGCTGGCCCAGGACGACGCCAGCGGAGCGCGCCAACACCTGGGACTGGGGAACGCCGCCACCCAAAACCAGGGCCCCGGCAAGGGTCTCGACGCGGACAAACTGGATGGCGAGGAGGGCAGCTACTACCTCAACTGGGAGAACTTTACCGACAAGCCACTCAGCTACCCGCCCGCCGCCCACAACCACACCGCCGCTTCCATCACCAGCGGCATTTTTGCTGTGGCCCGTATTCCCGCGCTGGATGCCGGTAAAATTAACAGTGGTATCTTTGACACGGCCCGCATTCCCGCACTGAGCGCCGGCAAAATCACCAGCGACACCTTTGACGCCGCCCGTATTCCCGCACTGGATGCCGGCAAAATTACCACCGGTACCTTGGGCTCAGCGCGCATTCCCGCACTGAGCGCCAGTAAAATCACCAGCGGCACCTTTAACGCCGCCCGTATTCCCACACTGTCCACCAGCAAGATCAGCGGCCTGCAAGCCGCGCTCGATGCCAAAGCCTCCCTGAGCGCCAGCGTCACGTTTAACAACATCACGTCCAATTCCGGCAACCACCACACCCCCGCCAGCCGTCACTATTTCGACAAGCAGGTGCAGGCCAACGGTGGTTTTAAGGTTTATTCCTCCCGCTTCACGAAAAAAAATATTCGGCCACTGCAGCTGGGTTTCGAGGTGCTGCGCAAACTGCGCCCGGTGCGCTACCAGTACCGCCAAAACATCTGCCGCGACCAGCGCCCGCGCCTGGGCTTTATTGCCGAGGAGGTCAAACCCCTGCTGTCGGAGCCGGTGGCGGACGATGGGCGCAGCCTGCCCGCCATGGACTACGACCAGATGCTCGCCCCCGTGGTCGGCTGGCTGCAGATGCTGGATTCGCGACTGTTAAAACTGGAGAAGGCCCATGCCTAAAACCAACGCGCGCCTGCGCGAAATCGCCCCCGGTGTCCTGGCCGAACGCCTGGCCACCCAAGTCCACCTGTTTTGGAATCCCGCCGACGACAGCGCCAGCATCGCCTTCCAGACCAGCGAACACCTGTGCGTCGCCGGGCAGTGGCAACCCCTGGTGCCCGACGCCGTCGGCGGCCAGGTGCTGGAGTTCAACCTCGCCGATATCCGCACCCGCACCTTCGCCAGCGGGCTCAATGATCCGGTCACCGGCGTGGATCTCGGCGGCGTCACCCCCGCGGGCCTGATGCTGCTGATCAAAAACGCCTTCGACAAACTCTACAACGAAGCAAAAGAGGAGTGAGCGGCCATGCAATGCCGGGAACAACTGGATTTTATCCGTCAGGTATTGATGGACTTTGGCGGCACCCTGCCGGTGTCCGCGCGTGTCTGCTACGAGCCCATGGCGCAGCGGCATTTTGACGCGCTGGCCGCCGCCCTGGCCGACCGCGACGAAAAGAAAAATGGATTCAGCCCCGCCGGGGATAAACCCATACCCGACCCGGATTAGCGTACACCATGGCAAGCGGCTACCAGACCAGCAGCGGCAGCGACCTGGACAGTGTTTTTGATCCCTATGTCCAGGGCAGCAAACCGGCGGCCACCGGCTACCAGACCAGCGACGGCCGGGATCTGAACCAGCGCTATGCGCCCCTGTCCTTTGGCAGCGCGGCCGCGTCAACCGGGATCAAACTGGCCAGCGGCGCGGACCTGAACACCCTCTGGGCCGCCAGGGGCACCGCCAGTTATTACACGCCCATGAGCAATGCCACCTTGTCCCGCAGCAGCTCCAGCAAAGAGGCCATCAGTACGGGCAATACCACACTGACCAGCGACTCGGTCACCGCCAGTGTCAGCGGCGGCGAGGCGCCCTATACCTACACTTGGCAGAAAGTCAGCGGCACCACACTGACCGTCAACAGCCAGGGATCCGCCGCCACCACCTTTGCGCGCAGCGCCGGGGGCGTCAACACCACCTCTGTGTATCGCTGCAAAATTACCGATGGCAGCGGGGCCTCCATCTACACCGGCAATATCACCGTCAACTTTACCCACTACCGGCTCAACCCGGCGGCGATTGTGGACCACGAGAATATCGATGTCGCGCCGTCTTATGTACACGCCTATGTGGGGATCTACAGCAACGGTTCCGCGCGCGGTGGCGCCAACTATGTGGAGCCTGTCAGCAGCACTGTTGGCGATGGTTTCGAGGTGCGCTTTGACTCCAGTTCTTCCCAGCTCACCTATGGCAACTGCAACCTGGCCACGGTGTACACAATCAACGGCTCGCGCACTATCGGTGTAACGGCGCATCAATCGCAAATTCACAAGCCCACCATCACCAAACTCTCGGATGTGCGCGTGCGCATCCGTAAAAAGAACGGCAGCTGGCTGATCGACAAAGTGGTACGGGTCAAGGCCACCTGCCTTGGGGACGGCCCTCTCTGATACCGGCTACAAGTGGTAAATCCCGCCTTTAACTTAAGAGGAGTATCCGGGCAAGCGCATTGTCTTTATGGCTTTAATAAGTGTGATGCAAATCACCTTATGCTCTGGATGTAATGACCTGTAATTGACTTTTGATGACAAGTCGTATGAACTCTCTTTAAGAACTGAGCGGTGAGAAAATTGATTCGACAATTCATAGAAAACCGCGCTTTAAAGCAAGGGTCGCCCATCGGCTTCCGAGCTTAAATACGGTTCCGGATACAGCTTGAAACTGGTTGAAGTGAGCAAAAGAAATTTGCTGATCCTGGCTAACTGATATACGTACAGAATTTCGAGCTACCTCAATATATTAACAATAACAACTTTGTGTTTAATTTATGCGTTTCTTTATTTTATATTCAGCTTTTATCTTAGCGACAGTCTTTGCAGTTAATTCTGCATTAGCCCAAGGAACCTGCGAGGTCACAATAATAGGTCCAACTTCGGCCGAGGAGGCAAAACAGGCATGTGCAGATGCGTATCCCCATTGTGGACTCGTTGATGAAAGGCATGGAGCACCTTTCAAATCCTGGGCCTATTGGACGTCTGAACACATATATAACAGTTCGATTCGTGGGACTTCTACTCTTCAAGGTTATAGTGATTGTACCAATCTATCGGATAAGTATAGAGATTTTTATCACGTTAATAATATTTATTATACTTTTATAACGTGCGGAGAAAATCAAATCTTAAACCCGGTTACTGAAGAATGTGAAAATCCAAAATGTGAATCTCCTACTGAATTCAATCCTTCCTCCGGGCTTTGTGAAAAGGAATGCCCAGCCGATAAACCCTGGTCCGAAACCGCGCGAGACTGTGTAGCTCCACCTGAACCTCAAAGCTGTGACAATTTGGCCGGCAATCCGATCAACTTTTTGAATGGTCACAAGCGGCAGGAAGAAATCGTTTTCGAGGCGGAAGGGGATTTCCCGCTGACCTTCTCCTGGCGCTACAACAGCTTTGGCAACCACCAAAAGACCGGTGCTGGCTACAGCCTTGGTGCTGACGGTACCGGCGCAACCACGGTATATACCGAGCAGCCATTGCCTGCCGGCGAGCAGCCTATTTCCTTACCATTGGACAGGGACCCAACCCTGGAATATATCGGTAGTGCTACTAACCACTGGCGCCACAATCATAGCTACTTCCTGGCTCATTACACATTGCCCGATAGCGTGACGGAGCGGCTGATCGCCTATCGCCCCAATGGCAGTGATCTGCACTTTGCTAATGAAAGCGGCACTTTTGTTGCAGAGGCCAATCGTGATTGGCAGCTAACCCGGAACCTGGATACCAACCAACAGCATATCGGCTGGACCCTGAAGGTGGATGCTCGTACCGAGCAATATGACACCGCAGGCCGTATTCTGCGCGTGGAAAATGAACAGGGCCGGGGCATCACCTATAGCTACGATATTGACGGTATCCAGCAGGAAACCATAGCCGACGACAATGGCAACAGTGTTACCTTGGCTTACACCGACGGCAATTTGACCCAGATCACCCGCAACGATAATTCCGTTTACCAGTTCGCCTACAATGGCAACGGACTGTTGGCGTCTATCACCTTTCCCGGCAGTACTTCGCCGCAGCGGGTCTTCCGTTACGAGGACAGCCGTTTCCCCAATGCGCTCACCGGTGTCACCGATGAAACCGGTGTGGTCTACAGCAGCTTCACCTACGACGATCAGGGACGGGCCATTCGCACCGAACACAACAATGGTGCCGAGTCGGTGGATGTTGCCTATGTGGATGCCAACACCCGGCGCCTGACCAATGCCCTGGGCAAGCAGACCACTTATCACTATGGGGATGTAAACGGTGTTCAGCGTATCACTTCCATCGATGGCGAGGCCTCGGCCAACTGCGCGGCGGCCAATAAAGGCTATACCTACGATGCCAATGGCTTTATCGCCAGCGAGACCGATTGGGAGGGCAATACCACCACCTATACCCGCGACAATCTGGGGCGAGAGCTGACCCGTACCGAGGCGGCCGGCACCCCCGAGGCCAAAGTAATCACCACCCAGTGGCATCCCACTTTGAATCTGCCCACCAAGATCACCACAGCGGAGTCGGTAACCGATTACAGCTACGACAGCGCCGGCCGTCAATTGAGCAAGCAGGTCACACCCGTGCCCAGCCCTTGAATGGCTGAATGGATCAATCGGTCAGAATTTTTTGATTGCTGAACAACAATAAGTAGAAAGGAATTGTTATGCGTTATACCCAATCCGTTCTCGCGGGAGCGCTGAGCCTGCTGGTGGCCCACGGCACTAGCGCGGCCGTCACACAACAGAACTGGTCCTATACCTACACCGCGGCGGGCAAGATGGAGACCGCCAACGGCCCCCGCACCGATGTCTCCGACATCACCACCTACGGCTATGATGCCAACAACCGCCGCATCAGCACCACCAATGCCCTGGGCCAGGTGGAGTCGGTACTCGAATACGATGCCGCCGGTCGTCGCCTGAAAGTACAGGATGTTAACGGCCTGCAGACCCATTACACCTATACCCCCCGCGGCTGGCTGAAAACCGCCACCGTCAAGGCGGCTTCCGGCGATCAGGTCACCAGCTACACCTACGACGCCGTGGGCCAGGTCACCAATATCGCCTACTCGGACGGCTCCGACATCAGTTTTGAATACGACGCCGCCCGCCGTCTCACTGCGGTGGAGAATGCCCTGGGCGAGCGGATGGAATACACATTGGACGCCGCCGGCAATGTATTGGAAGAAAAGGTCTATGCCGCCGACGGCACCACCCTGGTGCGCTCCGTCAGCCGCAGCTACGACGAGCTCAGCCGCCTGATTGATGTGGATGGCAACAACGGCCAGAACACCTCCATCGCCTACGACAAGAATGGCGACCGTACCTCCACCACCGACGGCAACCAGAACACCACCGGAGAGACCCGGGATGCCCTGGGCCGGGTCAAGACCGTCACTGACGCGGACACCAACCAGGTCCAGTACACCTACGATTATGCCGATCGCATTACTTCGGTCACCGACCAGCGCGGCAATACCACCAGCTATGAGTACGACTTCCTCGGCAATCTCACCAAGCTCACCAGCCCCGATACCGGTATTACCAGCTACGACCACGACCCTGCTGGCAACCTCATCACCCGCACCGACGCACGGGGTATAGTTTCCAATTACAGCTACGATGCCCTCAACCGCCTCACCGCCATCAGCTATCCCGGCAGTGCCGCCGAGAATGCGACCTTTAGCTACGACAACACCGATAACGGCAATCAGGGGGTGGGCCGCCTGACCGGCTTCAGCAACGATGCCGGCGCTACCGCCCTCACTTACGACGACCTGGGCCGTATCACCCAGCAGAACGACACCATCGCCAGCTGGAGTTTTAGCACCCAGTACGGCTATGACGCTCTGGGGCGTGTCGCCAGCATCACTTATCCCTCCGGCCGTATTGTCAGCTACAGCCGCGACACCCTGGGTCGTATCAGCGCCATCACCAGCCAGGAGAATGCCCAGGCCACTGCCCAGACCCTGGTCAGCAATATTCAGTACCAGCCCTATGGCGGCATAGCCTCCATGGACTATGGCAACGGCATCACCCAGAGCTATAGCTACGACCTGGACGGCCGGCTGGAAACCGTCATCGCCAGCGGAATCGGCAATATCCGCTCCGACTTCTACACCTATGACCTGGCCAACAATATCACCGGCATCGCCGACAGCCTGGATACCAGCAAAGACAGGGCCTTTGTCTACGACAATCTGAACCGCCTCACCGGCGAAGGCTATATCGCCGGCCAGAACGACTACCAGTACGATGCCGTGGGCAACCGCACCCAAAAGGACGCCACCGACACTGGCGGTAGCCAGAGCAGCACAACCTACAGTCACGAGACCAGCTCCAACCGCCTCACCCAAAGGGACAGCCAGCCCTGGGTGACCGACGCCGCCGGCAACACCACCAGCGTCGACGGAGGACAGCAGCAGTACAGCTACAACCACGCCAACCGGCTCAAAACCTATACCGAAGGCGGTACACTCAAAGGTACCTACTACTACAACGCCATCGGCCAGCGGGTACGCACCGACAAAACTGAAGACAGTTTGTTGCACTACAACCTCAGCGGCCAGTATCTGGGCGAAACCAGGTACGCCGGCAACAACACCGACATCCAGAGTCGGGTTGACTATATCTACCTGGACACCATGCCGGTCGCACAGGTCGAGATCACTTACAGCAATGGCCAGGTACAGGGCACCACTCTGACCTATCTGCACACAGATCACCTCAATACCCCACGTATCGGCACCAACAGTAGCGAAGCCATTGTCTGGCGCTGGGACAGTGATGCCTTTGGGCGGTTGACACCGGATACCGATCCGGACAACGATACCAACTTAACTACAGTCAACCTACGTTTTCCGGGGCAGATCCAGGGAGAGGAAGCGTCACGCTATTACAACTATTTCAGGGACTATGATCCGACAATTGGCAGGTATCTGCAGAGCGATCCAATCGGATTGGAAGGTGGGCTGAATACCTACGGGTACGTTTTCCAGAACCCGGTTATGAACACTGACCCAACCGGGTTAGTCTGTGGAACAGGCGCTTGCGTTGGCATTGCAATAGGCGTTGGACGTGGTGTTCAAATTGGTTATCGAGGATACCGTGCTTATCAAGCTACGCGAGCCTTGCAAGGCTTAACAGATAGTTTGAATGAAAGAGCGAATGACGATAGCCGGGCAATTCCTTGGCCACCAAAAAAACCCGGTAAATACTCGTGTATTTGTAGAGCAGAAAAAGATGGGCGCAACCCAGATAATTGCTCCAATAACGATAAAAACTTCGCATTTGGTTGGGGAGTGGCAAATGATCCTACTACTGCAAGAAGAATAGCGGAGAAGATGGCAAAAGATAATCTTGGAGCAACTACAACACATCATCCTTCATGTAAATGCACAGGGCCTACAGGAGATCCAATCCCAAGAGGGGGGCGATAAATGGGTTTTACTTCTTCTGAATACTCAGATGGATTGCTGGCTGCGAGAAAAGCAATGGATAAAGGTGATTACAATAAGGCTGTAGAAATATTGAGGCCTTTGCTAAATATGCAAATTGCCGAAGCGCAGTATTTATATTCCTCTTGTGCTGTCGAGGGTGAAACAGGCAGTGAGGCTGATAACCGTAGTTTTAGTTACATAGAGATGGCTGCAAAACAAGAATACCCAGATGCACTATATGCTCTTGGCGTAATATATGACTCGGGTGATGGTGTTGATAAAGATGTTGTGAAAGCTTCTTCTCTTTTTAAAACAGCGGCTGAAAAAGGCCATGCCAGAGCAAAACTCAGCTACGGTTTAGATCTATTTTATGGATCTAATGGTATCTCAAAAGACGAAAGTTTAGGTTTGAGTTTTATTAAACGGGCTGTTGATGAAGATGTAGAAGGAGCAGAAGAAATATTGGAGAAATTATCCGCTGTATCATAATTCTAAGTGCGAAAGAATGGCTCGCGTTGTGGGCCATTGTTATTTTAGGATTAATACTATGTCGTTAGTGCTAAGCAGCCACCAATTACTCTGGCCTTGATTGATATCTCTTCCCATTCAGCACAGTGGATGATTCAGAAGGGGTAACAAAAAAATTAGAGTTTACAGGAGAGTTGTCCATTTGTCGGTTCTTGAGGAATGAGCAAGATGGCCACCTATGACGTTTTTAAAAAACATAAGGCAGGAATCTCAAGCGCTATTACTTAACGCCGGGTATTTAGTCAATCCAGAACTTCCCCTGCTGGAAGGGGCTGTAAAATTTCGCTCTGAAAAAGTGATAGCTGATAGAGCCTTAGCTTTGCACCTTTCAATAGCGAAAGCATATGGCTACCCTATAAATTTGGCTATTGCCTGGTTAAAAAGAGAAGGCTGTATAGACTATCTAACCCCCCAGGAAAAGGAATTTATCGAACAAGGCAAGGGAGAAAATGCAGACTTTAAGGTTAAAGTTGAGGCTGTATGGTTACTAACATGGGCTCTTAGCCTCCATGAAAACCTTAATCCATTTGGTGTTTGCGACAATAGTCTCATTACACTTCTTCCCGATTTGAACAAAGACGAAACATCGCAAAAGTTTAAAAATAATGCTGTCTTGCGTAGTTGCGATACGTTGGTGTCAATGCTTGACTTTCTATATTGCTTACATTGGTCTGTGATTGAGGTCATGCGAGTTGGTGAGGAGGTGCCTGGTGATCTGCCAGTGTATGCTGTGGCAGAAAGAAGGCGAGCTTTGGAGTGGTGTTGTTCTGAAGAGCCTTGGGAGGAAATCACTCTGGATACATAGGGAAGTACAGTGATGTGGCAGATTGGCAAGAAAAGTGAAGGACACATTGCACTGTAAAAAAGTAAGTATGGAAAAACTAGATATTCAAATAATCACCAAGGGAAGTCTGAGCCAAGATACAGAGCACGACATCCCTCGAGAGTATAAGCCTGAGTTTGATAATGTTACGTCAATTATCGAGGATATATGCGAAGTTTTTTCTGTTAATGAAAATATCATTTTCCATGTATCTGGGTTTGGGCAAGAAAATTGGCCTTTGGATACACGAACAGACTTGTTATGTGGAATTGAGGAGATAAATGAAATTCTAAACAAAATATCTCTTTATGACTTTAATTTTGAGTGGGATCTCTACGAGCAAGGTGTGGAGCGTACAGTAGGATTTAAGACTGAAGGAGCAATAATAATAGCGACTTGCACTAGCCATACTGATTGGCAGCCAAATCCGAAATCGATTGAATCGGAGCGGGAACAGGTTAAGGAAATGTTTCATAAATTCAAGTTTGATTTTTGTAATATAGCATCTATTGTTTGCCCAAACATAGCTAGTCACGAATGGTTTATCCAATGGGCAGGAATTAAAGAATAAGGTTCTGCATTACTGCAACCTGAGTGGCCAGTATCCCAGTGAGATTCATATTGCCGCCAGCGGCTTCGACATCCCGAGCCGGATTGACTATATCTACCTGGGAAGCATTCCGACCATGGAGATTTAGGTCACTTACAACAATAGCCAGGTACAGGTGAAATTTAATTAAAGAGGCACAAATAAAGGGATGCCCATATTCACCTGAAGCTGATATTTGGGCATATAAGTGGGCTCTCCCATGGCCAGGAGCATGGAAATAATTGGTGGTTTAAAGTGAGTATGATTGGGTCAAATAGAAATAAATTAAAACAGCTCAAAGTGAAACTTTTATCTGGAGATTCTGCTGGCATTGAGGCCTTGATATTTGAACTTGGTAGCAGCAAAGCAGGATATTCTGTCATTCCCGAGGAAATATTTGAAGGTATTTTAGAGATATTGGATACTAATGAACATCTGGATTCTCAGTTATGGGCTCATGTATTAAATATTTTTGAATTTGAATCTGAATGCTTATCTAACAAACAAAAAGGTAGGATAAAATCCTGGCTGAAGGAAAATGGTAAAAAATATACTCATATCCATACTGTTCAAGTTGTTTCAGAGCTGCTAAATGATAACTACCTGCAGTAATACTCGGATTGGATAAAAGTATATTAAATCCATAAAAATAGTTTTATTGCTTGGAGTTCCATAATGAGCTTGTTTTACGAGCTATTTTTCTGATGGCGCAGGTGAGGCTGGACTAATGATTAGCGACAAAGAAACCGCAAAGGAAATCTGCAACACTCTTGCTGACTGCAGTCTTAAATTAAGGGGAACTTTGGATTTGGTGAAATCGAATTGTGTTGCTGGAGAAGTCGAACAATATAAACAAAAGCTAGGAGTTGTTCTTGGACACTTGATGTTGGATTTGCGTGATCCGATTTATAAAGAGCATCCTGATCTATTGCCCCGAGATTTAAGGTAGCTGGGTGAAGGTATTTAAACTTCTGTGCCAGCTATCTAGGTAGCTTTGAGAAGCTGATACACGTTTCTAATTGTAGATGACACGGCGCAATTGGTTCCATCTATAGATGGAACCAGGCACAAGTTTTTGAGAGCCCCCGACTTGTAATCACCCCCGCTACAAACCCGCCTCACTGCGGTGGCCGCGCCGCTGCCGCACCATCCCCCCATGGAATCCCACACCCAACTGTACCGCCTGCTCGCCAACCTGATCCGCCTCGGCACCATTGTTGAGGTGCAGCACCGGGAGGCGCGCTGTCGGGTTCAATCCGGCGAGCTCGCCACCGCGCCGCTGCGCTGGATCAGC
>NZ_JBFLAB010000041.1:0-39332 GCF_040742695.1 Microbulbifer discodermiae
AGGAACAGTTCGCGCCGTGTTTTGCGTTTCTTGATAGTGTATTCGGCTTCGGCGAAGGTCAGTTGGCTCATGATTGAATCTGTGTATGTTGGAAATGGGGTAAATTATGCCAGACTGGAGCAGTTTTTCAGAGGTTCCCTAGTACCTAGTTTAGGAACTAGAGCTACAGTTAAAATCCATCCAGTGTCGCTACTAAGACTGAAACTTGTCCAGCTCGTCGGACAGGTCAGCTTCCGCCTCCGCCACCAACAACTTCAATCGCTCGTCAATGAGGTGCAAAAGTGCTAATTGCGCTTCACCAGAGGCATCCGGGTTTAGCGCGCAGAGCGCCAAACGGGTATCATCCAGTTCTCGCAGCAAGCTTTCGCGGCGTTGCTTCGCTAATATTATTTCCGCTGTTGGCACTTTGGCCGGCTGAGTACCACATTCAGACATGCTGATGAACTCCTTCTCAGTGATCAACTTGCTTTCCACTATGCGCTGATAGGGCGTTTCCTATTTAGCAATAAGTTGCCACATCCGTATAGATAAAAAAAACAGAAGATCCGGTTTTTTCCATTAAAAAACCCAGAATTTCTGGCTTTTACCACAATTGGCCATTTTTGGCCCTGCTTTGCCACTCCATTACTGAAGAGATGAACGTAAATAACAATAGCCATGCCCCGCGAATGGGCTTGCGCGAAATCATCGGTGCACGCCTCCGCTCAGTGCGCAAACATCGCCGCATCACCGCCACAAACCTGGCTGACAATATGGGTATCCGGGGGGATGTTTTGTCTTTGATGGAGCGAGGACACCAGTCAATCCCGGCTGAATTGCTTGCGGATTGGTGCCTGGCGCTGGACATTTCGGCCAATGCGATATTGACTCCGGAGAGTGATCAGAATTCTGCTTACGAGATAGCACCAAGCACGATGCAACGGCTGTCCGAACTCAGCACACCATACCGCAAGTTGGTTTTACAGCACCTTGATCTGGTCTATGCGCTCGCCCAAGGGGAACAGACAATCGATAAAGCGTAGCTCCGCGGTTAATGAACACTGGTACAGCTTTAGACCTTTTAAAGTGGACCCCATACTGGCAGCCCTAACGATTGCTGCGGCTGATTGCGCCAAGGCGCTGCAAAAATCAAAAACTACTGACCGGCGCGAACCGCGCGAACACAGGCGCTGCTGAGGCGGTAGCCGGTGAGGACATAGCCGTCGTAAAAGAGGACCACCCACACAGCAGCGGCATTCCAGGTGCAGGGGGTGCTGGTCCAGTAGGCTCGGCTGCGGGTGTCCGGGAATCTCTCAGTGTCGATGGCCGGATCGTGGCGGGAGCGGTCTACCAGGGTTGCGAGCTCGTCGACCCTGGGCAGGCGCCAGCCATTGCCTAGCTCGGTCACGGCTTTCTCAGCTGCCTCGTGTGTAACGGCGGCACCGTCCAGGAGGGTGTTGCTCCATTGAAGGTTGGCACTTTCAGCTGTGTTATTAGTTGTGGCGGTTGCGACATTCAGGTTTTGCATTATGTTCTCCGGTTAAAAATGGGTTCCGAGATTGAGCGGACAATAGTTCTGCCCTGATTTGACAAACAAATACACATCCTCCAGGCGATAAGAATCACTATTGCCCCGCACGCGGTAGGCATCTGTCGTGTCGACGATCGCTACTGGAAATGGCAACGATTCCCGGGGCGGGTTCTGGTGGAAATATTTGGAACCCTCACGGATGGCCGCATAGAGTTGGGTCGTCATGGTTTCGTTCCTCTCAATGCAGTGTGCACTGCTGCGGCTCGGCGATCTGGACCACATCTCTGGCAAAGGTAGCCAGACGGAAGTCGATCAGGCGATGTTCATCCGCTTCTTGTGGGGACAATCTGCCCAGTCTCGCCAGTATCTCCAGTTCTTTGCGGCGGCGTAGCCAGCCGCGGACCTTATCCGCAAGTTCCGGATATACCGTTACGGTGATATTAAGCTCGCACATGGCCACCTCCGTGTAGCTCCCGGTTTAGTACCGAAAGTTGTTTGGCCCGCGCTTCGTGATCCGCAAAGATGTCCTGGGCGGCGCGCAGCTCGCGCGTGGCCTCATCCCTGCTCACCGTGGTGGTTTCCGGGCAGGCGATGCGTTCGCGGCACAGGGCCAGCGCCAGCCGCACTAGCCGGGCCTCGGCCAAGTCCAGTACAAATACGGTTTTTTCTGTGTTGTGCTCCATCTCGATTCCCTCCAGGGATGAACAGTGCCGCGGGCGCTGCCCACGAGCGGTATAGGCGGCCTCGCGGGCGAGACAGCCAAACAAAAGTTCGTCCTGCACCAGCCCGGCCCAGCTGGATCCGCTTCGCACGACGCGGTTGTGCAGCCAGGCGTGATAGACCTGGATTTCCCCCACCCGGTGGTACAGGGGCAGCAGGCGCTGGTTCACGGCCGGGCGACCTCCCGCATCGCCTTGACCTGCTCTCGCAGCCGGTTGAGGCGTACCCGCATATCACTGCGCAAAACCTCCGGTTGTTGTTTCAGCCACTCCTGCACCTCGGTGCGGGTGCGCCTGCTGAGCAGGTGCCAGGCCAGACAGTTGCGGAGATGGTCTTCGCTGTTGCTGTCAACCGGCCGGGCGATCAGTGGCGGGGGCTGGGCGGGGTTAGTCATGTATGTGCTCCTAATGGGGTTATACGATTTCCCCACCGGATTTGAGCGGGAGAGATAACTCCATATCCCGCCAGCGGCCATCCACGCTCAGGTAGTCGTTTGCCATACGCATGAGATCAAGTCGGGTGTAGTCCTTCCCCGGCTCCGCGCCCATCAATAGCAGTGCGTCTTCAATGTTGTAGGCGATCGCGTATAGCTCATCGGTGACCGATTCTTTAGCCCAGAGAGATAGGTTGTCAGGCACTAGGCGATTCGGGTATTTGATGAATGACATGTGATAGCTCCTGTTATGTTGAAAAGATTTGAGGGGGGGGGTGTCGCAGACACCTAACCGGGCTAACCGGCGCCTTTTCCCTCCTGTACCTCCTTAAAAATCAATGAGTTACGTCTCAAAAATGGTTAGGTTGAAAACCTAACCTGACCTAACCGAAAAACTAACCGATTGATTTATAACGATTTTTTAAAAGTAAAAAGTTAGGTTTTTACTTTTTCTATTACCTAACCTGGTTAGGTCTCGGTTAGGTAAAAGTTAGGTTTTCCTTTTTTCCTGAACCCCGCACTATCACTGGCTTTGCGGGCAGTTTTTGCTTTCGGTTAGCTCGGTTAGGTGTCTGCGACACCCCCCTCCATTTTTTAATCGGCCCTTTTTTTGGCGTCTGGATTCTCAAAAACCCAACAAAAACGGGCGCGGTCGTTGTCGATTGCGGACTTGACGTTTTTGCGCCCGTGGAACTTGTAACGACGGCTGTGTGGCAGCAGTTTCTTCAAACTGTTGATATCGGGATGGTCCACCTTGGCCAGTTCGCACTGCTGCTTGTAATGAATCAGATTGATGGCAATCCAGGCCGGATCTTTGCTGTGGTTGAGGGTTTGCGCTTCGACCTTGCCGCCATCCGTTGCATAGATGGCGGGCGCCTGGGAATCATCCACCAGACGCACATTGAGGTAGTCGTAAATCTCCCAGAATTTCTGCACTTCCGGATGATCGGCACTGAGCCGGCCCTGGCGGTTGACCGCGCGCAGGTAGACATAGTGTTGGATGTCTTTAACGGTGGCCTCGCTCAAGGAGGGGAACACCAGCGGCAGAACACCAACCATGGCAGATACCATGGCGTGGTTCTTGACCACACGCTGGTCATGTATCTCGCCACGGTGAACGTACTCCGCATCCAGTGCCGGGTAGTCACAGAGGATTTTTTCCAGAATGGCTTTTTCTCTGTGCAGTACAGCCGGTAGAAACCCGCTGGCCTCTTCTACGGGAATACGTTCAAAGCGCTGTACGAGCGGTTTTGTGGCCGGTGAGAAATGGTCTTTGGTGGCATGACAGTGGACGATTCGCGAGAGCAGCGCGGGGCTGCCGTCTACGGTGTCGTTCTGAGCAATCACAATAGAGCCTCTAAACGGTGGCTCAATGGTGTCATTGCTGTTGTTACGCGCACCGGTACCGCGCGGCGAGCGACCATTATAGGCGGTCTTCAGCTCTTCAAAGTCGAAGGGGCCCTTCTTGGCCTTGTCGCTTCGGTCCGATTCGATCAACACCAGCGGCAGGTTAGAGACCTGCACAAAGTTGCGCGTGCGGTTGGAAAAAGTGGCCTTGCCCGGGTCGAACCCTTCGTAATCATCCCGGCCACAGAGTTTCCACAGGAATTCGATCACAGTGGATTTGCCGGCGCCGTACTCGCCGGTCAATTCCAGAAACGGGAAGGCTTTCAACTCTGTACGGATTTGCTCGGCAAACAGGGAGCCCAGCCAGAATGACAGAGCGACCATGCCTGAATTGGAAAACACCGCATGAAAGTCTTCGATCCAGGCAGGGGAGAACTCGGTATTATGGTGGTGCTTAAAGCTCTTGAAGCTGGTTTTGATGCGCTGTTTGCCAGCAGTGAAATAGCCCTGGCGGTTGCGTTTCAGTTTTCGGCCGTTGTGAAAGGCGAAGTCCTGAAAAACATAAACCTGGCAGTGTCTCTCATAGCCCAGAAAATTGATGGTTTCCACGGTTTTGACGCCACTGTCAAACCAGCGGTCCCTTAGTAGTTTTAACTGTTGCTCGCTGCCGTCAAAAGTGGAGCCGGGTGCCTGATTCAACAGGGCCTTATTAAAGGATTTGGGACTTTCCAGATGGGAACCGGTAAAGGCGACCTGCAGCCCTTTACCACGGGGTACAGCAATATTGAAATAGTAGGCAACCTCCAGGTTTTCCTTATTGATTTCACAGTAGAGAAACCTGGGCAGGCAATTGCTGATGCTGGTGGTGTTGAGATTGCGGTCAAAGAGTTCGCGGCCGCGTTCCGTGGCCAGCACTGCCTCAATGGTGCTGATTGCCTCCTTGTCCTTGCCACTGTCCTCGATGTCGGCCTGGTTTAGCTCTTCGATGGCCTCGCTCAGGGAGCGGGCCAGGCTGTCTTCCACATGCACCGAGTAGAGTCGGCTGCCAAAATCCAGCACCGTATAGCTACGGCGTCGTTTGCAATACCAGTGATAAGCCTTCTCCTCGATGCTTTTGGCAGTAAACAGGCGCCCGCGGTAAAGGCAATCTTCAATAAATTGGGGCGTGATCTTGTCGAGGCGGTAAAGGTCATCCCAGTCCTCGGAACCGCTGACCAGGCAAACTTCGGCCACCTCTCCCTGTTCCTGCAACTGCTCATGGTATCTACCCATGCGCTCCCCGGCGGGGTCGTTGTCATAGGCCAGACGCCAGGTGATCGACTGCCCCCGGTACGCCTCAATCACCTGCCGGGGCAGGTTGTTGCTGCTAAAGGCGGCCACGGCTTTAAGCCCACACAACCAGAGCGCTATTGCATGAAAAATCCCCTCGACGATATACACCACATCGTTGGATTTCAGTGTCTGGCCGGGGGGCTGCCAGGATTTGCCGTCGGAGTAGCGGTAACCGGACTTAAAAAAAGCCTTGTCGCCCAGTTCCCGTTCGTCGTTTTTATTGATCACCCTTTCCCAGTAGTAGCCGTCGCCGAGATCGAAGCGCACTGTTGGGGCATAGCCACCCCCGGGTAGCGGCCTTGCGCCCTGCTCGAACCAGCCGCCGATTTTACTGTGGGGAAACTGGCGCACATGATCCATATAGGCGCGGGCCGTAGCGTTCGGCTCTTCTGGCGTGGCGGGATAGTGCTTGGAAAAATTCTCGAACAGGTCTGGGTAGAGATCCCGCACCGACTCCTCGTAGCCGCAGTTATTTTTGCGGTTGCAGCGGACCACGATGGGCGTGACCGCACTGGTCCAAGCTTGTTTTTTGCCGCAGCCCGGGCAGATACCGGCCTGGAAATAGTCGCCCCGGCGCTTGAATTGAAACGCCTGGTCCCGCTCCAGCGCCGCCACCACATCGCGGTTGATCTGGCTGTAGTCCATGGCCTGAGCCCTACTGTTGCTTCGGCTTGGGCGATTCGGACTCAAGGCACCTGATTGCCAACTGTATAAGGTTGATCATTCGATACCGGCCAATTTTGATGGTTGGTAGATGTCCCCGATCTACTTGGCAGCGCACCGTTTTTAGGGTGTGTCCGGCGTTGATGGCATACTCCGCCTGCGTGCAAACGGGGGATTTAAGGAATGGGATAACTTGCTCATGCATTCTCATTATTCTCCTGTTGATGCTGATAGTGGCGTAATGAGGTGTAATATTTACACTGATTATTCGGTATCAAGTCAACACTAGAAGGTGCTTTTTTTACACTTTAGGCGCTAAACTCCACGACTTTTGTCTAAATTTACGATTAAAGTTGTAAAAATAGATTCAATTAGTGCAGTATTGGAGAACCAATGAGAATCAAAGAGGCTTAGCTACAGGGAATGGTGAGTACCGCAAAACTAAAACCAGGCGACCGGGTCCGGGCGATCAGAGAGCTAACCGGGCTTAACCAGCGAGAATTTGCTGAGGCACTGGGCGTCGATATAACCCTTTTGAAAAATATTGAATACAAGCGCAACCGAGTGACCGAGAGCTTCTATGAAATCATAGGGCGCACCTTCCCAGAGATGTTGCCTTGGTTTGTTTATGAAGGGCCACTGACACTGGACTCGTTGAGAAACAGCAAAAGCAGTCTTTGCAAGGTAGCAGCGGCCCGTATTGATGCCGGATTTATACCCGCAGGGTTCTTTTCCGAGGATATATTCAAGGATGGCAATCAATAAAGTTGAAAGTGGTCGTTGGCAGGCAGATGCCCAGCCGCAAGGGCGTGGGGGACGCAGAGTCCGGAAAACCTTCAATACCAAAGCCGAGGCTATTCGCTGGGAGCGAGCCCAGTTCGCTACCGCAGATAAAGGAGAATGGACTCCGCCGCAGAGAGACAGGCGGCGTTTAGAAGACCTTATAGAAGAATGGTACAAACTACACGGGCACACCTTAAAAAAGGGGGATGAGAGACGTGACTACCTACTCTCGCTATGCCAATTGATGGGCAATCCCTTCGCAAGGCAGTTAACTGCAACTTTCTATGCCGAATTCCGCCAAAAGCGCCTACGCGGAGAATTAAAAGCTAACAAACGGCACCGAGGTCCAATTAGTGCCAATACCTGTAACCACGACCTCACTTATTTACGTGCTGTATTCAATGAATTGATCCGATTAGGAAAATGGAAGGGTGAAAACCCTCTCGCTAGTATACGGCGCTTAAAATTCGATGATCAGGAATTGAGCTTTCTCGACATCGAGCAAATCAAACGGCTGCTCAGCGCGCTAAAAGAAAGTGGTTCTAGGCACGCCTTGTTGGTTGCTACCATATGCTTGGCTACCGGAGCCAGGTGGAGTGAAGCTCAAAATCTGCGCGGCGAACAAATCCGCAACGGTCGTATTACCTTCTCTCGCACCAAGAATGGCAAGGTTCGATCAGTTCCCATCAGTAACACTTTGGAGCGAGAAATTTTTGCGGAAAGGCCACGCTCAGGCCCCCTTTTCCTATATTGCTACAAGGCGTTCACTCGGGTACTGGACACCTGTAGAATCCACCTTCCGAAGGGCCAAGCCAGCCACGTACTACGCCATACTTTTGCCAGCCACTTCATGATGCGTGGCGGGAACCTCCTCGCGCTAAAAGAGATACTCGGCCATGCCGATATCAAAATGACCATGCGTTACGCGCACCTGGCACCTGAACACCTGGAGGACGCAGTCAACAAAAACCCTCTCGCGGCTCTGACACTGTGACCTCCGACCCAATGATATTTACCATTTAGACCTCATCTCAGCTGGTTAAGTATTGACCATTAAAGCCCGTAATTCATGGGCCACAAAGTTCGACTACAGGGCTTGAAGCTCAGAAAGTTATCTCCACATTAGCGGACGCCAAAGTGTCAACCAAGTGTCAACGCCAGTGAAGAACAAGGAGAAGTAAAGAGTAGCTCAAACCCAGTAACCATGCGGGTTTGAGGAGTTCTGAGAATCTTCAAGCATTAAAAAATCTGTCTGTTAATCATTGGGTCGCTGGTTCGAGCCCAGCAGGCGGAGCCAAAAAAAGCTTGTAATTCAATAAGTTACAAGCCAAGAAGGGCAACATCAAGAGATTGATGTCGCCCTTTTTTCGTTTAAGCGCCAACAAAGTGTCAACGCAAATCCAACTACGCTGGTTTCAAGGCGTGGTTCCCTTCCTATCTACCCCTCTGAGCGAGAACAGTACTGGTGGCGGCCAAGCCGACCTTGAATTGAGTGCATGCTGCTGCAAAGTCCAAACAGTACCTCTGGACTCAGCTCCAGATAATCTCCAGTAGAAAATGCCAGAGAAAGAAAATCGAGCTGGTGAATCGAATCATCCAAGTCTTCCATCGCCGTTAACTGTTCCGGGCGATGGTCAAGGCGGTGTTTGTCCTCGTGCGGAAAGCAGACAGTTTCACCTGTATCCAAATTCTTCAGAAATAAGCCGTCACCGCTATTCGCCGGTGGCTGAAGCAGCTTGAGACTGAGCGCAGGGGTGAAACGCCCGCGAGCAAGGCTCTTACCCCAGGGCAGCAGAGAACCCAAGGGCTTGAATCCCAAATCAATAGCCTGGAACGGGGGAAAGTGATAATAAAAAGGTTAGGGTAGATTCAACCAGTCGGTGTAACGTAATGAAATAGAATCGCTACCGGGGTTTTCAAGCTGCGTTCAGCTTCAAAAGCAAGGGGTCTAACTACGCAGCAGAAGCGGGGCTGTGGAATAGATGGAAGCGAGGTCATTATTCTTAACTGCCGACCACTCATAGCTTTGCAATTATCCGTCTAGGTTAGCCGCCGTATGCAGGGCCTGCAGGCGTTGGTGCATTACCCTGAACCACAGTATTGGCATGCACGCCAGCAGCATCATACCCGGGTAGCCGGTGGGCATCTGTGGGCTGCCCTCGTGATGACGCAGTATGGGATACTTGCGGCTGGCACGGAAGTGGTGATCTGAGTGGCGGGACAGCTCGAACAAGCTCAATCTGCCCAGCAGGTGGTTGGAGTTCCAGGAGTGAGTGGGCTGTACTCGCTCGTAGCGACCGCTATCGATCCGTTGGCGGCTGAGGCCATAGTGTTCAATGTAATTGACGGTTTCCAGCAGAAGTATGCCAAAAATGGCGGCAAGCACAAAACAAGCTGCAGCTTTAGCCCCAAACGTCAAGCCAATGCTTAAAACCAGCCCTGCCTGGATCAGTTGAAACTGCAACATCTGGTTGCCGGGGCTCCACCAGGGTTTATTGCGTTTGGCCAGTCGCGCTGCTTCCAGGCGCCACGCGGATAGATATCCCTGTCCCATCGAGCGGAGCCAAAAGGCGTAAAGGGTTTCTCCATAGAGCGCGCTGGCGGGGTCTTCCGGTGTGGCGACGCGGTGGTGATGGCCGCGGTTGTGCTCGATAAAAAAATGCATATTGAGGGAAGTGAGCAGCAATAATTTGGCTAGTAGCTGTTCGTAGCGGCTGGTCCTGTGGCCTAGTTCATGGCCGATGTTTATGCCAAAGGAGCCGCACATCAGCCCCATACTGATGATGGCGCCGACAAGCTCCCAGTTGTTTAACGCGGGTACCACCATAAGAAAGTAGAGCAGAACCCCATACTGAACCGGTACAGCTATATAGAGCATGACGTCGAACAGTGGATTGGCGCGCATCGCCTTTTCCTGTTCGGAACTTGGATTGGCAGCCGATGCCGGAAGAGTGAGTTCCAGCAGGGGTAACAGACCGTAAAGGTACAGGAAAGGCACCATCAGCCAGAGGCCCCCCAGCCAAAATCCAAGGGCAGTAAGCAACGGCAAAATATAGGCAAAACTGTATTGGAATGGGCGCAGATCCATGGTCACTTCCCCCCGTCGGCATTTCAGTCCCGATCAGCTCTGTATTGTTTTTATAACTGAAAATTCTGCAAAACCCCAGTGTAATTTGAAACCAGGATCGGGAAATCCCGCTATGGGTGGATTGACAGCCATCCCGGTAACACTGCTGCTGTGACTTTTTGCCTGTTTTTCATAGGGTTGCAGAATCCTGCAGTCATGACTATTAAGTCAAATGCTGCTTTCGTTTTTTGCCTTGGTATAAATTTATTTGAAGCTGGTGATAATTTCGTGAGCCCAGCAAGCCCGAGTCGCAATGCCCGGCTTGGCCCCACGGTTTGGAGGGGAGCATTTGCAGGTGAAAATTTATCGCGACTCTTCGGTCTGTATTCCATTGTGGTGGCTGTGGCGCTGCTTCAAAACCCCAGATGCCAATTCAGAGAGGCGAAATCGAAGCCGGGGTTTGGGGTGTTGGTGTAGGCATTGGAGAAATGGCTATAGCGCAGCGACACTGTGTTGCCGTTGGCAATACGGTAACCGCCGACAAAATGCAGGACGAAATTGGGTTTGGTGGTTAATGTCACGTCGCCAAAACTTTTTTGTGTGAGGTAGGCGGCGCCGATTCCCGCCTCGGCAAAAAGTCCGTGGGAGGCTATCCCCGGATACCAACGCAGAACGGGTTTCAATTCAAAAATATTCTGGTCCAGGGTTTCACCGCGATGATCCATACGCAGGTGGGAGTAACTGCCTTGCACCCACCACTGCCAGATACCGGTGGCCAGCGGAAATTCCGCAAACCGCCAGGCGTAGTTGATACCCAGCATCTTTGCCCCGGCAATGGATTCCCGTTGAATCAGGGCGTCGCCCAGGCCCTTGCCAGCACTGAAAATGAGTTCCTGCTCAGCGGTTGTCAGGGGCGCCGCTGTGGAAAATACGGCAGTGGTAATATACAGGAGGACACGCATAGAATTTAATGCAGTGAAACCGCGCATAAGAATTTCCAAATACCCCGGGGCCGACTCAAACATTAAGCTTAACCTTGTCACAAATTTTGGCAAGGGGCCATGTGGTTTGCACTTTGGGTGAGTGTCAGATTGATGTGGGCTTCGGTCCTGAATGGAAGGTCGGTGCCAAAGAATTTATCGCCAGGTGCGTTTTAACTGTCGCAATGCATCCGAGTGCAGCTGGCGGGCCCGCTCCTGACTGAGGCCCAGTTGCTCACCGATAATTCGAAATGAGCAGTCGCGGTCTGAGGACAGGCCGTAACGCAGGCTGAGTACTGTGCGCTGGCGTGGAGGCAGACGGTTTACCGCTTCCCGCAACCGCTGTGCCAGCTCCTGATTGATTACCAGTTCATCGGTATTGTAGCGGTCATCCGCCGGCGCATAGTCAAGCCGGGTACTGTTCTGATCCTCCGCCACCGGATCGTCCAGGGAGCCGGTGGGGCCGGGCAGCTTCAGCAGGCTTTGGACCCGTTCCAGGTCGAGGCCGCTATGGCGGGCTAAGTTGTCGTCCGAGGCTGGTAAACCCTGGGCCTTCACTTCAGCGATGGACCGGTAAATTGTCCGCAGATCATCCTGGACGTTAGCTGGCTGGCGCACAAGGTCGTCATTGCGTCGCAGGGCGAGCTGGATTTCCTGCTGAATCCACCAGTAGGCATAGGTGGAAAAGCGGTAACCCATCTGCGGCTTGAACCGTTCTATGGCTTTCATTAGGCCGACATTGCCCTCCTGAATCAGGTCGATAAACGGCACTGAAGGATTGCGAAAGCGTTTGGCGATGGCTATTACCAGGCGCAAGTTGCACTGGATCAGCTTTTTACGCTGTTCTTTGAAGCGGCGCAGCAGGCTCTGCATCGATGAGCGGTCGCGACTCGACAGGCTGTTGGCGGCGATTATTTCCTCAGCCCTGGCGATGATCAGTCCGTGGTCGCAGGCTCCGGTACTGCCGCGCTGCTCCACCCCTTCGCTGCGCAGTTGGACCAGTTCCACCCCGCGTTTCGCCAGCAAGGCGACCAGCTTGTCTTCGATCTCCCTCAGCATGCAGGTGGTGGCCTGCTCCTGTTCCGGTGTGAGCAGCCCCAGATGGTACAGGTGTCTGAGGTAGCTTTGCATCGGGGTGCTGCCACTTTCGGTGCCGGACTCCAGGTTGGCGGAAGCGGCAGATTCAGCGGCTTCGTCGATAGGGGTGGCCACTCCCCGGGCAGGGGGGCGGCGGTTGCTGGAGACGCTGTCACTGAGCAGGTCGTCTGGTTCCTTCAGCCATTCATCGTCCCCGGATCGGATGTTTTGTCGCGGCAAGGGCAGTACCCTCTGTTGGCTGTCGGTGAGGGCCGCGAAGCTGAGCTGGGCGGCTCTTTGGCGCTCTATTCCCTTTTGAATATAGACCTAAGTTGAAAAGTGCGCCGCAGCAAGGGTGACCGGCGGGTGCTCAATATGGACCTGGTGGTGTTGCCGATACCTGGAGTAAGGTTTAGCGGCGACGGGCGACAATGCTGAAGCTGAAATCGATTTGCGGTGAGACTTTCAGGGTGCCCAGGGCAGCACTAAAGGGCTGCAGGCCGAGCTGTTGGTGGCTCAGCGTGAACTGACCAGTGGCCCGTATGGAGTCTTCCGCGATTACAATCCGGGCGGGCAGGAGGATGCGAAGGCGACGGCCGGCAATATCCATAGTTGTGGCAAAGGTCAGATTTCCCTTTTTCGGGGGATTGTCGACCAATGCTTCACCTCTCAGGCGGATGATCGGGAAGTTACCGGCGTTGAGCAGTTTTGGCCCCAGCATATTGGCGCGTGTGGCGGAAACAGCGTCCGCCGGAATCGGTTCAGCAAATTCCCTGCCGTAGTGGCGGCGAAGCCTGGGGTCATCGACCCGCAGCGCGGCTGCGGGTATTTCCAGCAAAAAACGGGATTTTTGGGGAGGCTTTGCTAGCTCGACTGAGCCCTGGAACTGGGTCGCCGAAATAACGTGGTTATGCCCCAGGTTGGCCAGGGCACCGCTGCGGTATATACGCCAGTGGATGTCGGAGGCAGCGGAGTCGACCCGGTACGACGCTGCGGAAGCCGCTGCAGGGACAAGCGTTGCGAGGGCGCTGAGAGTGAGTAGAATGGTGGCGAGGCTATGCATGGCGAAACTCCGGAGAAGGGTGTCAGCCGTGAGAGCGGGGCCTTGCTGAGAGCTTAGCAGTAAGTACACCGGCCGGGGCTAAGCGCCCCATATCAGGTTGAGGACTGCTAGCGGACGCGCTTCACTCTGACACTGCGGCCCGCATCGACTTCGCGCATCAAGAAGGAGCCAAACAGGGCCCGGTCTACCCGCATGGCGTCGCCCGGCTTCCAGGAGACGCGGGTGCTGTCGGTTTGGCGCCAGACCTGGCCGTTGTCCAGGGTGATCAACAGTTTCCCATAGGCGACTTTTTGCACTGTGGCTATGTGGGCATTGATGGATTTGGGGGATTCCTCGGCAACTTGCTGCTGCTCCCGGCCAAAATTCTGCTCCCGTTGTTGCTCCACCTGCTGCTGCAGGGTCTGGCTCAGGGTGTCGTAACAGTGCAGTCGCTCCGTATCGTCGGCTATGGCCGCGCAGGCCTGGAGCTGGCTGCCGACCGGATCTGCGCTGGCGTTGGTGGCGACCAGCAGGATAGCGAGGAAAAAACGTCTCATAGAAGTCAGTTCACCGGTTGATTTTGAGGGGATTCTGCCTGATTGGCGTTCTCTCCTCAAATGAAAATGTGCTGGCTGTCGCATTCTGATGGGCGACACCGTGGAACAATTGCTAGTACTGCCAGCACGGATATGAAACAGTTGAGTCAGAATCATTGCCGGGTGGCAAACCCGGTTCAATGGGTGGAAGTGCCTGGTGCTCTGGCACTGATCCGTGATCAAGGGAAGGGACCCTGGTATGGGTCGCTGGGACGGCAGGGAATTTTGTCCTAATCATAATAACCATAAACAACACTATCAGGGGTTGGAAATAATGAAGAAGCTCATCATTCCCGCAATTGCTATCGCTGTGGTTGGCGGTTATGTCTATTACCAGAACGCGGATAGCGGGGTGTCCGCAGCCGGGGCAGCAGGAGAAGTTGGAACGGTACTGGAGAAGGGTGGCTCAGGTGCTGCGCAGGAGAGTGATACCAGTCTGGCCGCAGTGGATGTGGATGAACTCGCCGGAGCCGATGGCGATATTTTTGCCGATGCACCGGAGCAGTCGCTGGAGGCGGTCGGGGATGACGCTGAAAAGGCGGCAGCGACGGAACCGGGGGAAGAGATAGACCACGCGAACGAGTAATCTGCTGACCTGGTCCAATACCGGGCCAGTTCCGGGTTGGTGGCGATGCCGACAAAATCTTTCGGGGCGGAGAATACTTGTGCTATGAACCTTAATCAGGTGACTCTGCCGGTCCGAAATATGCGCGAGGCGGTGGCTTTTTATCTGAAGCTGGGATTTACCCAGATTGTGGACACACCGCACTATGCCCGCTTCATCTGCCCGGAGGGCGATGCCACTTTTTCCCTGTCGCTGCAAGAGACCGCATACACCAATGGCGCGGTGCTGTATTTCGAGATTGAGGAACTGGATGAAGCAGTGGAGGCTCTGCGAGCCAAAGGCATCGAGTTTGCCTGTCCCCCCCAGGATATGCGCTGGCTGTGGCGGGAGGCGGTGCTGTGGGACCCCAGCGGTAACAAAATCAAGTTGTACCGGGCTGGGGACAGCCGTCTAAACCCGCCCTGGCGCGTCGAGGTCAGGGACAGCTCTTGACCAAATCCGGGGGCGGGGCTCCATCGACAGCAAGGTTTGCAGCCTAACCCTGGGCGTTGAACTGTTTGCCGCTGACCCCACGGCTGTCGTCCCCCATCAGATAGAGATAGGTGGGCATAATCTGCTCGGGGGTGGTGACGGTGTTTGGGTTCTCTGCCGGATAAGCGGAAGCGCGCATACTGGTGCGGGTGGCCCCGGGGTTAATGCTGTTGACGCGGATATTGGAAACTCCGTCCATTTCATCGGCAAGGGTCTGCATCAGCCCCTCGGTGGCAAATTTTGACACTGCGTAGGCGCCCCAAAAAGCGCGCCCTTTGAGTCCCACGCCGGAACCGGTAAAGATCACCGAGCCCGCCGGGGAGTTTTCCAGCAGCGGCAGTAACACTTTGGTAAGGCCGAAGGCCGCATTGACATTGACCTGCATCACCTGCTGCCAGGTGCCGAAATGGTAGTTGGCGATGGGGGTGCGCTGTCCCAGCAGGCTGGCGTTGTGAAGCAGACCGTCCAAACGCCCGAACTCCTGACCCACGGCCTCAGCGAAGTATTCGAATGTCTCGATCCGGGTTTCATTGAGATCCAGCGGGAATATCGCTGGTTGGGGTCCACCCGCCACTTCGATTTCGTCATAGACCCTCTCCAGCTTCTCTGTGGTGCGCCCGAGCAGTATCACTGTGGCGCCGTGGCTGGCAAAGGTTTTGGCGGCGGTTTTACCAATACCGTCACCGGCACCAGTGACGAGGATAATTTTGTCTTTGAGGAGGTCCGGTGCGGCGGTGTAATTGCCGATGGTTTCAGACATATTGTTTCCGTGGTGGTGTTCAGTGGGCGTTGACTAAAAAGGTTGCAGGTGCTCAGGGTCTCTGCAGGTAATGGGTCTGCAGCAGGGGCCAGATTTCATTTGCAGAACTGATCCTGTGATCCGCATTCCAGTCGGTCACATCCACGTCTGTGCCGATATAGCCGTAGCTGCAGGCGATAGTTGGCATGCCGGCGGCGCGGCCCGCTTCTATATCCCGCGGATGGTCCCCAGCGTAGATGGCTTCCCGGGGGTCACAGCCGATTTGTGTGCAGGCCAGCAGCACTGCTTCCGGGTGGGGTTTGCGATCCCGGACATGATCCGGGCATACGACCGCACCGGGCGGGGGCAGGTGGGCGAAAGCGCTCAGCAGGGGCAGTGTATAGGCTTCCGGCTTATTGGTCACAATGCCCCAGGCGATGCTGTTTTCAGCCAGCGTGTGCAGCAGTGTCTCGATACCGGGGAAAAGCACTGTCTTTACTGCCAGATGATTGAGGTACAGATTGAGAAACCGCTGATGCAGGTCGTCGAAGCCGGGATCGTCCTCTCCCAGGGCAAACGCCAGGGTCACCATTCCCCGGGCACCATTGGAGACAGCTGCGCGGATGTTTTCCTCCGCCAGTGGGGGCAGCTGTTCCTGGTGGCGCAGCTGATTCAACACCACGACAAAATCCGGCGCTGTATCGAAAAGGGTACCATCGAGGTCAAAGAGTACTGCTTTCATACTTCGTTCCTGGTGTCCATCACTGCGGGTTGGTAGCGTACACCAGATAGTTTACATCCACGTCCCGGGGGTTGAGTTTGTAGTTGCGGGTGATGGGGTTATAGGTCATGCCGCAGATATCATGCAAGGTCAGATCCGCCTCCCGCAGCCAGCCCCCCAGCTCCGATGGACGGATAAATTTGCTGTATTCGTGGGTTCCCTTGGGCAGCATGCGCAAGACGTATTCCACCCCCACTATTGCCAGCAGCCAGCTCTTGGTATTGCGGTTAATGGTGGAAAAGAACAGATCGCCGCCGGGCTTGACCAGCCTGGCACAGGCGCGAATTATTGCTGCCGGATCCGGGACATGCTCCAGCATCTCCAGGCAGGTAACCACGTCATAGCTGCCCGCCTCCTGTTCCGCCAGCTCATCCACCGCGATTCGCCGGTAGTCGATGGACAGGCCGCTTTCCAATGCGTGCAGTTCTGCTACCTTGAGCGGTGCTTCGGCCAGATCGATGCCGGTGACCTGGGCACCGCGCTGGGTCATCGCTTCGGCCAGAATGCCTCCCCCACAGCCGACGTCCAGCAGTTTCTTGTCCGCCACCTTTGCCCGCTGGTCGATATAGTTGGCGCGCAGGGGGTTGATGTCGTGCAGCGGCTTGAATTCCCCATGGCGATCCCACCAGCGGCTGGCTAGCTGCTCGAATTTGGCGATTTCCGCGGGGTCAACATTACTCATATCGTCTACTTGTTGGCAGTTGCATCGGTTGGGGCAGCCCGGGTAAGCCCGACTTTTACATCCTGTTGGGCCGCCGTCGGCGGCTATTGTTCGGCATCGGGCAGGCCCGCGATTCTAGCACGCCACTGGCGCGCCCGTTGAATGACTTCGGCCTCGTTGATGGTCAAAAGCCCGCGGTCACGAAGCAGCTGGCGGCCGGCCACCCAGACGTCGGTGACGCGCTGGCCGCTGGCGGTATAGATCAGCTGGGAGAGCGGATCATGCAGAGGCTGCTGTTCCAGCTCCCCCAGGTGGATGGCGGCGAGATCCGCGCTTTTACCCGGCTCCAGACTACCGGTGACATCGCTGATTCCCAGGGCGCGGGCACCGTTGATGGTGGCTGAAGCCAGGGCCTGATGCGCTGGCATGGCACTGGCATCCCCGCTGAGGGCTTTGGCCAGCAGGGAGGCTGTGTTGGCTTCGGCCAGCAGGTCCAGTCCATTGTTACTCGCTGCGCCGTCGGTAGCCAGTGCCACATTGATCCCGGCATCCAGCAGGCGCGCTGCGGGGCAGAACCCCGATGCAAGTTTGAGGTTGGAGCGCGGGCAGTGAGCGACATGGGCGCCGCTCTCCCGCAGCAGGGAGAGGTCAGTGTCGTTCACCTCAGTCATATGGACACACAGCATCTGGGGCGACAGCAAGCCCAGCCGCTGAAGGCGCTGCAGGGGCCGTTCGCCGGTCTCAGCCTTCGCCTTCTGGACTTCGCCTGCGGTCTCGTGGAGGTGCATCTGTACGGCAATTTGCAGCTCGTTGGCATAGATTGCGATTTTTTCCAGAGTCTCATCCCCAACCGTGTAAGGCGCATGGGGGGCCAGCACTACGCCGATGCGCTCGTGGGTGCGGTAGACATCGCGCAACTTGAGCCCTTTGTGTAGCGCGTCTTCCGCATCGCGGCTCCAGGGGGTGGGAGCATCGATGATGGGGAAGGCCAGTTCCGCCCGCATCCCCGTATCCCGCGCCACCTCAGCGGTGGCTTCCGGAAAGAAATACTGGTCGGAAAATGTGGTGGTGCCGGAGCGGATCATTTCGGCGATGGCGAGGCGGGAGCCATCGGCGACAAAGGACGCGTCAACCCACTTCCGCTCGGCGGGCCAGATGTGCTCTTGCAGCCACTGGGCCAGCGGCAGGTCGTCCGCAAGGCCGCGAAACAGACTCATGGCGGCGTGGGTATGGGTATTGATCAGGCCGGGAATCAGCAAGTGCCGATTGAGGTGCACTTCCCGCTGCGGGCGGTAGCGGGCCGAGGCTTCAACCGAGGGGAGCAGGGCGATGATTTGCCCTTTGTCAATTGCTAGTGAGCAATTTTCGTACACCTTCTGTTCCGGGATCACCGGAATAATCCAGCGTGAGTGAATTAGGGTGTCGATAGTAGGAACGGATGTGCTTGCAGACATTTAGCCTGACCCGGGTCGCTGAGTGAGGCGATAGACTTTAGCCGCGCGGTGCGGTGGGAACAAGTCCGGTTTGCCCCGTCCTTCAGGGCGCCAGTTGTGGTACTATTGCCCGCTTTACCAGATCCCTGGCGGCCAGCCACTGGCACGGGTCCGAGGGGTCGATCAGCCTCACCTTGCGGAGCCTGGGGGGCGGTGACCATTACTTAAGGAATGCCGGAAACCTATGGGCGAGTTAGCCAAAGAAATTTCTCCGATCAATATCGAGGAAGAGCTCAAGCAATCCTATCTCGACTACGCCATGAGCGTGATCGTCGGCCGGGCACTACCGGATGTGCGCGACGGCCTCAAGCCGGTGCACAGGCGCGTGCTCTTCGCTATGAGCGAGCTGAAGAACGACTGGAACAAGCCCTATAAGAAGTCTGCCCGTGTCGTCGGAGATGTGATCGGTAAGTATCATCCCCACGGTGATTCCGCAGTTTACGATACCATTGTGCGCATGGCGCAGCCTTTTTCCCTCCGCTACACGCTGGTGGACGGCCAGGGGAATTTCGGCTCCATTGATGGCGACAGCCCGGCCGCCATGCGCTACACCGAAATCCGTATGGACAAGCTGGCCCACGAGCTGTTGTCGGATCTGGACAAGGAAACCGTCAACTTTGTCGACAACTACGACGGCTCCGAGCAGATGCCGGAGGTATTACCGTCGCGGGTCCCGAACCTGCTGGTAAACGGGTCGTCCGGTATCGCCGTGGGCATGGCTACGAATATTCCCCCGCACAATGTGGTGGAGGTGATCAATGCCTGCCTGGCGCTGATCGACAATCCCGACCTGAGTGTCGATGCGCTCATGGAGCATGTGCCGGGCCCGGACTTTCCCACCGGTGCCATTATCAATGGCCGCGCCGGAATTCTGCAGGCCTATCGCACCGGCCGCGGTCGCATCTATGTGCGCGCCAAGGCAGACGTGATCCGCGATGACAAATCGAATCGCGAAACCATCATCATCACCGAGATTCCCTACCAGCTGAACAAGGCCAGGCTGATCGAGCGTATCGCCGAACTGGTCAGGGAAAAGAAAATCGAGGGTATTTCAGAACTGCGCGACGAGTCCGACAAGGACGGCCTGCGGGTGGTGATTGAACTGAAGCGCGGCGAACTGGGCGATGTGGTACTGAACAACCTCTACTCCCAGACTCAGTTGGAGAGTGTGTTCGGCATCAACATGGTGGCGCTGGTGGACGGCCAGCCGCGAGTGCTGAATCTCAAGGAACTACTGGAGTACTTTATCCGCCACCGCCAGGAGGTGGTTACCCGCCGCACTGTCTACTTGCTGCGCAAGGCGCGGGAACGGGGCCATATCCTCGAAGGTCTGGCGATCGCCATTGCCAATATCGATGCGGTAATCGAACTGATCAAGTCCTCGGCCACGGCGGCGGATGCTCGCGAGGCGCTGCTGGCGAGAGGCTGGTCTGTCGGCGAAGTACAGCAGTTCCTGGAGCGCGCCGGTGCCGACGCCTGCCGCCCGGACTCGCTGCCGAAGGAGTTTGGCCTGCGCGATGATGGTACCTACCACCTCTCCCCGGCCCAGGCTCAGGCCATATTGGAACTGCGGCTGCACCGCCTCACCGGTATGGAGCACAACAAACTGCTGACCGAATACGAGGAGCGACTGGCGCAGATTGCGGAGTACCTGCATATCCTGGGCAGCTTTGAGCGCCTGATGGAGGTGATCCGCGAGGAGTTGCAACAGCTTCTACAGGATTTTGGTGATGAGCGCCGCACGGACATCGTGGCTTCCCGTCGCGACCTGACCGTGGAGGACCTGATCACCCCGGAAGACAAGGTGGTGACCATCTCCCACGGTGGTTATGCCAAAAGCCAGCCGCTGGCGGACTACCAGGCCCAGCGTCGCGGTGGCATGGGTAAATCCGCGACCCAGGTGAAGGACGAGGATTTTGTCGAGCACCTGCTGATTGCCAATTCCCACGATACCATTCTGTGTTTTTCCAACAAAGGTAAAGTCTACTGGCTCAAAGTATACGAAGTGCCCACGGCGGGGCGGGCTTCCCGCGGCCGCCCGATGGTGAATATGTTGCCGCTGGAAGAGGATGAACGGATCACCAGCATGCTGCCGGTTTCCGAGTACGATGAAGATCACTTTATCTTTTTCGCCACCGCCAACGGCACTGTGAAGAAGACGCCGCTATCCGCATTTGCGCGTCCGCGCAGTGTCGGGCTGAGAGCCATTGAACTGGAAGAAGGCGATCGGCTGGTGGCTACCGCCATTACAGATGGCACGCGCGACGCGGTGCTGTTTACCAGTGGCGGTAAGGCCGCGCGCTTTTCCGAGAGCAATGTGCGCTCCATGGGCCGCGTATCCCGGGGTGTGCGCGGAATCCGTATGCCGGAGGGCAAACGGGTGATCGCCATGGTGATCCCGGAAGAGGGCGGCGCCGTGATGGCCGTAACTGAGAATGGATACGGCAAGCGCACGGCGATAGAGGATTTTCCCGCTAAAGGGCGGGGTACCCAGGGGGTGATCGCCATTGCAGAGAGCGAGCGCAATGGTGAGCTGATCGGGGCCTGCCAGGTGAATCCAGGTGAGGAAATGATGCTGATTTCCGACCAGGGCACTCTGGTGCGTACCCGGGTCGATGAGGTGTCCGTATTGAGCCGCAATACCCAGGGGGTGCGGGTCATCCGCCTGAAACAGGGAGAGCACCTGGTGGGGCTGGCGCGAATCGAGGAGTCCGAAGAGAGTGAGGACCTGGGAGGCGGAGAATGATCCTCTGTCAGTGAGTAAAAGGCCGCGAATTTCCGCGGCCTTTTTTGCCTCTGGCCTACTAAGAAATGGCGTTCGATGTGATGTGCCTTTTTATTTTTGGCTTTTTTGCGTCAATTTATCTAGGGCCAACTCAGTTAGTGTGAACAGGCCCTAGTAGCCTTTGATTAATTCAGTACGACCTCAGCGGAGCCTGCGGCGTTGCTGGACAAGGCGCTACAGGTTGCACCGAATCCCTAGCAGGCTGTTGAAATTCGAAGAATTTCGACGCCTGGTACCGGAATATGGATGTTCCGGCAAAATCAACGACGCCTAAGTCGTTGATTTTGGGAGAAAAGTGAAAATCACATTTTTCGCTTTTCGTGTTTTGAAACAGGCAGGATGCCTTTTTCAACAACCTGCGAGTAGTCCGCTGCCCTTGGCCCCGGAGAGGCGTTGAGGGCGACGACCCGATAGGTAAGGGATTACCCATGGGTTGCCGGGTAAGTATTTATTTTGTGTGCGATGGAATTTGATTCATGAGGAAGTTTAATTTCAGTGCCGGCCCTGCGGCACTGCCCGAGGCTGTTCTCCTGCAGGCCCAAAGGGAACTGCTGGACTGGGGTGGCAGAGGCTGCTCGGTTATGGAAGTGAGCCATCGTTCGCCGGAATTTACCGAGGTGGCCGAGACCGCCGAACAGGACCTCCGCGACCTGCTGGCGATTCCGCAAAATTACCGTGTATTGTTTCTGCATGGCGGCGCCACCGCCCAGTTCAGCGCTGTGCCCTGGAACCTCCTGGGCGGCGGCGACCGGGTGGCGGATTACATCCGCAGCGGCCACTGGGCCGACAAGGCGATTGTAGAAGCCCGGCGTTACGGACAGGTCAATGTGGTGGCGTCCAGTGAAGATCGGGGCTTTACCTATGTGCCGGGCCCGACTAGCTGGCGGCAGAGCGAAAACGCCGCCTATCTGCACTACACCCCCAATGAAACCATCGGCGGCGTGGAGTTCGATTATGTGCCGGCAGTTACCTGCCCGCTGGTGGCGGACATGTCCTCCAATATTCTTTCGCGGCCGGTGGCGGTGGAAAAGTTCGGTATGATTTATGCGGGTGCACAAAAAAATATTGGGCCGTCGGGCCTGGCGGTGGCCATTGTGCGAGACGATTTGCTGGATAGGGCCCTGCCCGGGATCCCCCGCAGTCTCAACTGGAAGGTGGCGGCGGACGCCGGCTCCATGGACAATACGCCGCCGACTTTCGCCTGGTATCTGTCCGCCCTGGTGTTTAAGTGGATCAAGGGCCAGGGTGGTGTGGAGGCAATGGCTGAGCAGAGCCTGCGCAAGTCGTCCCTGCTGTGCGGTTTTATTGACCGCAGCGATTTTTATTCCAGCCCCGTCGAGCGGGGCAGTCGTTCGCGTATGAATGTGCCGTTTACACTGGCAGATGCGGCCCTCGACCATTTGTTTCTGCAAGAGTCGAAGGCAGCGGGGCTGCTGAACCTGAAGGGGCACAGGTCAGTGGGAGGCATGCGCGCCTCACTGTATAACGCCGTCCCGGTTGAGGCGGTAGAGGCCCTACTGGTGTTTATGGCGGAGTTTGAGCAGCGCTATGCCTGAGATATTGCCCTTGCCTGAAAATTGTTGTGGACGGATAAATGGCTGAACCCGGAGAAAAAACGAAGCGGCTCCTGGCGGTGCTGAGGGACCGTATAGACCGGATAGATGGCGACATTGCGCAGTTGATCTCAGCGCGGGCCGAATGCGCCCTGGAAGTGGCGGAGGTCAAGAAAGCCAGTGGCCAGACTGCGCTCTACTATCGCCCGGAAAGAGAGGCGCAGGTGCTGCGCCATGCGATGGAGCGTAATCAGGGGCCATTGACGGATGAAGAAATGGCGCGCTTGTTTCGCGAAATCATGTCGGCGTGTCTGGCGCTTGAGGAGCCGGTCAAGGTGGCGTACCTGGGGCCCGAGGGCACCTTTACCCAGCAGGCGGCGCTGAAGCATTTTGGCCACTCCGCCGAGAGCCGACCCCTGGCAGCCATCGATGAGGTGTTTCGCGAGGTCGAGGCCGGTGCTGTGAGCTATGGCGTGGTGCCGGTGGAGAATTCCACCGAGGGGGTCATCAGCCATACGCTGGATAGTTTTATGAACTCCAATCTGCTGATCTGTGGCGAGGTGGAACTGCGTATTCACCACCACCTGATGATCTCTGACATCACCCGCGCCGACTCCATCAGTCGGATCTATTCCCACGCACAGAGCATGGCGCAATGCCGCAAGTGGCTGGATGCCCACTATCCCGGCGTCGAGCGGGTGGCCGTGGCCAGTAACGCGGAGGCGGCAAAGCGGGTCAAGGGGGAGTGGAATGCGGCGGCGATCGCCGGGGACATGGCGGCGGGGCTTTACGGCCTGAAAATCCTGGCGGAGAAAATAGAAGACCGCCCGGACAACTCGACGCGATTCCTGATTATCGGTTCTCAGGCGGTGCCCACCAGTGGGGATGACAAAACCTCGCTCATGGTGTCCATGCGCAACGAGCCGGGTGCGCTGCACGATCTACTGGCGCCTTTTCAGCGCCATAAAGTCGATTTGACAAGGGTTGAGACGCGTCCATCCCAGTCCGGCAACTGGACCTATGTTTTCTTTATCGATTTTATTGGACACCGGGACACCCCCGCCGTGGAGGAGGCCCTGCGGGAAGTGGGCAGTTGTGCTGCGGACCTGAAAATACTCGGCTCCTATCCGCGGGGCGTGCTCTAGTGGCGCAAGCGATTATCGGTCGACTGGTGGTTGTCGGGTTGGGGTTGATCGGTGGCAGCCTGGCACTGGCTCTCAAGGGCTCCGGTGCCTGCCGGCAGGTGATCGGGGTGGACCTTCGCCGGCGATCCTGTGAACTGGCGCTGGAATTGGGGATAGTGGACAGTGCCGGCACTGACCTCGCCGAGGCGGTGGCAGGTCTGGAGCCCGGCGATTTAGTGTTTATCTCAGTGCCGACACTGGCGATAGAGTCCGTCTTCGCCACCTTGCGCGATGCTCTGCCGGCGGGTGTAACAGTCACTGACGCCGCCAGTGTGAAAGGCAGTGTGCTGGCGGCGGCGCGCGCAATCTGGGGCCAGGTGCCGGACTTCCTGGTGCCGGGACACCCCATCGCCGGGTCGGAGCGGAGCGGCACCGGGGCGGCTCTGAGTGATTTGTATCGGGATCACCGCGTTATTCTCACGCCTGCAGATTCCACCGGCGCGCATCACTTGCGGCTGGTACAGCAAATGTGGCGGCAGGCGGGCGCCGAAGTACTGACCATGCCGGTGGAGGAGCATGATGAAGTGCTGGCCGCCACCAGCCATCTGCCCCACGTCATCGCCTTCGGACTTGTCGATACCCTGGCCCACGACGCGGAAAACGAAAATATCTTTCGCTATGCCGCCGGTGGTTTTCGCGATTTTACCCGGATAGCCTCCAGCGACCCGGTCATGTGGCGGGATATTATGCTGGCCAATCGCGATGCAATTCTCAACGCGATCGATCTGTACAGTGCCAACCTTGCGGCCCTCCGTGGGGCCATAGAGGCGGGAGACAGCGATTACCTCATGGGGGTGTTCACCCGCGCCAAGGCAGCGCGGGATCATTTCAGCAAAATACTGGCTAAACAAGCGTATATCGAACCTATGCAAGCACAGGCAATTACTTTTATCGTCCAGCCCGGGTCATCCGTCAGCGGCAGGCTGCGGGTTCCCGGTGACAAGTCCATGTCCCACCGCGCCGTTATGCTGGGCTCTCTGGCAGAGGGTGTCACTGCAGTGGAGGGATTTCTCGAGGGAGAGGACGCCCTGGCGACCCTGCAGGCATTTCGCGATATGGGGGTCGTGATCGAGGGCCCCGAAGATGGTCGGCTGGTGATTCACGGGGTTGGCCTGCACGGCCTGCAGGCGCCGCCAGGCCCCCTATACCTGGGCAATTCCGGTACCTCGATGCGGCTGCTGGCGGGATTGCTGGCGGGGCAGCCCTTCGACGTTACCCTGACGGGGGACGAGTCCCTTTCCAAACGGCCCATGAACCGGGTCGCCGCTCCGCTGCGGGATATGGGTGCCGGTATCGAGACAGGCCCCGGGGGCCGGCCCCCACTGCGTATAGCGGGCGGGTGCAAGCTGTGCGGCATCGATTATCGGCTGCCAATGGCCAGTGCCCAGGTGAAGTCCTGTGTGCTGCTGGCGGGCCTCTATGCAGACGGTCAGACCAGTACTCTCGAACCGGCGCCCACCCGCGACCATACGGAGCGTATGCTGCGGGGCTTTGGTTACCGGGTGGAGCAGTCGAATGGATTTGCCTCTCTGCAGGGTGGCGGACGCCTGAAAGGATGCAGGATCGATGTGCCTGCGGATATTTCGTCTGCCACCTTCTTTATGGTGGCGGCGGCCATAGCACCGGGTTCAGAGCTGGAGCTGCCCCATGTGGGTATCAACCCGACCCGTATCGGCGCCATCAATATTCTGCGCGCCATGGGTGCGGACATAGAGGTGAATAACCCGCGCGAGGTGGGGGGCGAGCCTGTTGCGGATATCCGCGTGCGCCATGCGCCGCTCCGGGGGATTCGCATCCCCGAGGACCAGGTGCCACTGGCGATTGACGAATTCCCGGCGATTTTTATCGCCGCCGCCTGTGCTGAAGGCGATACGCTACTCACCGGCGCGGAGGAACTGCGGGTCAAGGAGAGCGACCGGATCCAGGCCATGGCAGACGGCCTGCGCACCCTGGGGGTGGAGGCGGAGCCCAGGAAAGACGGCATCCTGATCAAAGGGCGTGGCGAGGGGCAAGTGTTTTCCGGAGGCACCGTGGACAGTTGTGGCGATCACCGAATCGCCATGTCGTTTGCGGTGGCATCGCTGCGTGCCGACGCTAGTATCCAGATTCTCAATTGCGCCAATGTGGCCACTTCATTTCCGCGCTTTGTGGAGCTGGCCTGTGAAGCCGGCCTGCGCATCGGGACAAGTGCAAATCCGCCGGGCCCGCAAGGCGCGGATCAGTGACTGTCGGCCTTTGTCGATTAGAGCGAGTGACACCCTACACTATGACCGACCCCCAATCTCTGTCCCCCGTAATCACCATTGACGGACCCAGCGGTTCCGGTAAGGGTACCATCGCCAAGCTGTTGGCTGACCGGCTCAACTACGCCCTGCTGGATTCCGGAGCCCTGTACCGCCTTACCGCCCTGGCGGCTCTGAACCGGAACCTGGACCTTGATGATGGCGCCGCCCTGGCCGGGATAGCCGCCGGCCTGGACATCTGTTTTCAACTCAGCGACAAGGGGGTTGCAGCCCTGTTGGAGGGCCGGGATGTCAGTGGAGATATCCGCGCTGAGCGCGTGAGCATGGCGGCTTCCAAAGTGGCGGCGGTGCAGGCCGTGCGCGAGGCGTTGCTGCAGCGCCAGCGGGATTTCCGCCAGCCACCCGGACTGGTGGCCGATGGCCGCGATATGGGCACCACGGTGTTTCCCGATGCGCCGCTGAAAATATTCCTCACCGCGAGTGCGGAGGAGCGCGCTAGGCGCCGCTGTGAACAGTTGCGGGAAAGCGGTGTTTCTGTTAGCCTCCGCGACCTGCTGGAGGATATCCGCGCCCGGGATGCCCGGGATATGAACCGGCGGGCATCGCCACTGACACCCGCTGAAGATGCGGTGCTGCTGGACAGCACCAGCACCAGTATAGAAGGGGTTCTGCAACAGGTCTTGCAGCTGGTGCGCGAGCGTATTCCCCAGGCTGGTTCCCAGCGGCGGGAGCAGTGAACAAGATTTTAATGACAGCGGCCGGGGTCAGCCAGAATTGCCCGGCCGCTGTTGTAATACGGCCCGCGTGCTGGCAGCGCGGTGGGGCTGCGACTGGTGAATGACTAGAATACCGAGTTAGCGCCGGTTGAGCCCAATATATAGGTAAGGTAATGAGCGAGAGCTTTGCTGATTTATTTGAAGAGAGCCTGAAAAGCGTAGAGATGGCACCGGGTGCGATTGTGACCGGTGTGGTAATCGACGTGGACAAAGACTGGGTAACCGTTCACGCGGGCCTGAAGTCCGAAGGCGTTATCCCCGCCGCCCAATTTGCCAATGAAAAAGGTGAAGTGGAACTACAGGTGGGCGACGAAGTACAGGTTGCTCTGGAAGCCGTGGAAGACGGTTTCGGTGAAACCCGGCTGTCCCGCGAGAAGGCCAAGCGCGCCGAAGCGTGGAAGATACTCGATGCTGCGCTTTCTGCAGACGAAGTGGTCAAGGGCGTGATCAGTGGCAAGGTAAAAGGTGGTTTCACGGTGGATGTGGCCAGCATCCGCGCTTTCCTGCCCGGTTCTCTGGTGGATGTGCGGCCGGTCCGCGACACCGCCCACCTGGAGGGCAAGGAACTCGAATTCAAAGTTATCAAGCTGGATGCCAAGCGCAACAACGTCGTGGTATCCCGCCGTGCGGTCATGGAAGCGGCAAACAGCGAGGAGCGCGAAGCGCTGCTGGCGAGCCTGCAGGAAGGCATGAGCGTCAAGGGTATCGTCAAGAACCTTACCGACTACGGAGCTTTCGTGGATCTGGGTGGTATCGACGGCCTGCTGCATATCACCGATATGGCCTGGAAACGTATCAAGCACCCCAGCGAGATTGTGAACGTCGGTGACGAAATTGAAGTCAAGGTGCTGAAGTTCGACCGGGAGCGCAGCCGCGTATCTCTGGGTCTGAAGCAGCTGGGCGAGGATCCGTGGGTATCCATCAAGCAGCGTTACCCGGAAAACAGCCGCGTGAAGGCGGTTGTGACCAATCTGACCGACTACGGCTGCTTCGCCGAGTTGGAAGAGGGTGTCGAGGGCCTGGTGCACGTGTCCGAAATGGACTGGACCAACAAGAACATCCACCCGTCCAAAGTCGTCAATGTCGGCGACGAGGTCGAGGTGATGATCCTGGATATCGACGAAGAGCGCCGCCGTATCTCCCTGGGCATCAAGCAGTGCCAGGAAAACCCCTGGGATGCCTTTGCCCGCAAATTTGCCAAAGGGGATAAAATCTCCGGCAAAATCAAGTCGATCACAGACTTTGGTATCTTCATCGGTCTGGACGGCAGCATCGACGGCCTGGTTCACCTGTCCGACATCTCCTGGAACGAAGCCGGCGAAGAAGCTGTGCGCAAGTTCAAGAAAGGCGATGAGATTGAAACGGTTATCCTGGGAATTGATTCCGACCGCGAGCGGATTTCCCTGGGCATCAAGCAGCTGGAGTCGGATCCCTTCTCGGATTACGTGGCCACCAACGACCGGGGTAGTATCGTCATTGGTACTGTGAAGGAAGTTGACGCCAAGCACGCGGTAATCACCCTGGCTGAAGAGGTGGAAGGCATATTGCGCGCTTCCGAAATCAGCCGCGATAAGGTGGAAGATGCCCGCAATGTTCTGCAAGATGGTGCAGAGGTGGAAGCGAAGATCACCAGCGTGGATCGCAAAAACCGCGTGATCAGCCTGTCCATCAAAGCCAAGGACCAGGATGATGAGAAGCAGGCCATCAAGGACCATAGCAAGAAGCAGGCAGAACAGGTGCAACCGGCCACAATCGGTGACCTGATCAAGGCGCAGATGAACAACAAGGACTAATTGTCCAAAGTTGTCAATTGTGCCAGGTTTATTGCCTGGTGCTATAAAGAGCCGGACCGGGGTTGCCCAGTCCGGCTTTCTATTGGATGATTGCCGCTCTAATCTAGGATTATCAATGACTTACACAGGGATTTGCGGCACATGACCAAGTCCGAGTTGATTGAACGGATTGCCTTAAGGTTGGACCAGCTGCCGGTCAAGGACGTAGAGCTGGCGGTGAAGGTGATGTTGGATTCCATGTCGGATGTGCTCGCCAGGGGAGAGCGCATCGAAATACGCGGTTTTGGCAGCTTTTCCCTGCACTACCGCGCACCTCGTACAGGTCGTAACCCCAAGACCGGTGATGCGGTGGAGTTGTCGGGCAAGTATGTTCCACACTTTAAGCCGGGCAAGGAATTGCGCGACCGTGTCAATGAGCGTATGCATCGAGAGACAGTGACCGAAACATAATCGCCAATATACTTGGCGATTATATCTATCAGCTCTTCCGGAGACTGGAGGTTTCCGTGTCATTCCTACACTGGTTGTTGCGTCTTTGCTATGGGCTGCTGGCCCTGTTCTGTGTCGTTATCGGCGTATATTTTTCTGTGGATAATCCGCAATCCATCACGCCCACCCTTGCTGGTTATGCTTTGCCGACCGGGAGCGTGGGCTTCTGGTTGATCGGTTTCCTGTTGCTGGGCGCACTGCTTGGCGTTTTGGCCGGTCTGCCGCCTTTCTATGTCGAGCGGCGGCGGGTCCACAGGCTGGAGAGGCAGCTGCGACGGTCTGAGAAAGAGTCGCACATGGCGCGCCGAACAGCTTCCGGAGACTAGCTTGGCCGATTTCCCCTTCTTCCTGTTTTTGTTCGCGGCGATCGCTGTCGGCTGGTTTTTGGGCCGCAGGAGTGCCAATAACAAAACAGACTGTTCCGATCAGCAGGCTTTGGCCCGCTCCTACGCGCAGGGTCTCAACTACCTGCTGAACGAGCGTCACGGCGACGCGATCGATATGTTTATCGATTCCCTTGAAGTCAGCAGTGCCACTTTCGATACACACCTGGCGTTTGGAAACCTGTTGCGCAAACGCGGGGAGCATGATCAGGCTATCCGGGTACACCAGAACCTCCTTGCGCGCCCCAGCCTGTCGCGGCAGAGCCAGCAAAAAGCCCAGCTTGAACTGGCGCGCGATTATATTGCCGCCGGCTGGCTGGACCGTGCCGAGCGCCTGCTGCAGGAGCTGGTGGAAACCTCGCCAGATCTGCGCAACACCAGTCTTGAACATCTGGTTGAGGTTTACCGCGACGAGCGGGAGTGGGCCAAGGCGGTGCATGCCGTGGACCTGCTCAAAGGGGGGCGGCGTTTCAAACGCCTCGCCTCCCAGTGGAATCCGATCCAGGCGCACTTCTGCTGTGAGCTTGCGGACGAGGCGATCAATGGCAAAGATTATTTGAGCGCCCGCAAGCATATTGACTCGGCCCTTGGCTTTGACCGGAATTCGGTGCGTGCCAATCTGCTCTGGGGCCAGTTAGAGTATCTGTTGAACCGCCCCGGTGAAGCCATCAAAGTACTGCAGCGCATTCCCAAGCACAATCCGGACTATATCCCGGAAATTCTGGATTTGCTGATAACCTGCTATATCGCTGTAGGTGACGAAAAGGGGCTGGACAAATACCTGGAAGCTCTGTTGAAAGAGCATCCCTCCAACAGTGTATTGATCACTCTGACAGACCGCATTCAGCAGGAACAGAGCGAGGCCGCTGCCGCGGCATTCATGGGCAAACAGCTGGCCATGCGCCCTTCACTGCGGGGGCTGGGGCACTTTCTTGAATTGCATATCGACAGTACCCAGGGACGCGCGCGGGAAAATTTATCGCTGCTGAAGACACTGATCGACCAGCTGATTGCTACCAGGCCCCACTATCGTTGCAGTCACTGTGGATTTTCCGGCAATCAGCTGCACTGGCTTTGCCCCAGCTGCAAGCGCTGGGATACAGTGCGATCGGTAAAGGGTGTGGAAGGCGAGTAGCAAGTCATTCTGCCACAGATTTATTCAAGAGAGGTGTCCTCTTTGCAGTCCGACGTTTTATCTCCCATTGTGGTTGCGCTCGATTACGACAACAGTGCTGCGGCGCTGGCGATGGCCGATTTGCTGGATCCTTCCCTGTGCCGGGTAAAGGTGGGCAAGGAATTGTTTACCATCGCCGGGCCGCAGCTGGTGAAAGAGCTGGTGGCGAGGGAATTCCAGGTCTTTCTGGATCTCAAGTTTCACGATATTCCCCATACAGTCGCGGCGGCGGTCAGGGCATCGGCAAAGCTCGGGGTATGGATGGTGAATGTCCATGCCAGTGGCGGTGCCAGGATGATGCAGGCCGCTGCAGCTGCGCTGCAGTCGATCGACGGCAACAAGCCTTTGCTGATCGGCGTCACTGTGCTTACCAGTATGGCACCGGAAGAACTGGCCGAGACCGGTGTGGACCGTTCCCTCGGCGAACAGGTGGTGTCTCTGGCACAGTTGGCGCAGAATAGCGGTTTGGACGGGGTAGTGTGTTCCGCAAGGGAGGCGCAGGCACTGCGTTCTGTGTGTGGGTTCGACTTTACCCTGGTGACACCGGGCATACGTCCACTTGGGTCCGCCAGCGATGACCAGCACCGTATCGTGACTCCGGCGCAGGCAGTAGCATGGGGTTCCAATTACCTGGTGATAGGCCGGCCGATAACCGGTACGGCCGAACCGCTAGCGGCGTTGCGCAGGATTCTTGTCGAATTGGGAATGTAATTACGTGTAATTATTTTTTTTCGTCAGGGCCGAAAGAACTGTTACAGTGGCCGGGCTAGGGGAGGTAAAAGCAGTCCCGATGTGAAGCTAATCAACATTCACTGGGAGTCGGCTAATGAACCTATTTAATAAATCTGTTCCATTTTATCTTGCTATTCTGATTCTTGCGCTTGCATGTGGCTTATCACAGGCACAAGAGACGGCGGGAGAGGCTGCCGAGGTGGCCGCCGTTACTGTCAACCTGAACACGGCTACCGCCGAGGAGCTGGCGCAAAAGCTGGACGGTGTGGGTCAGACGCGCGCGGAAATGATCGTCAAATACCGCGAGACCAATGGCCCTTTTACAACACTGGAGCAGCTGCTCGAGGTCAAGGGGGTTGGGGTTGCCACCCTGGAGAAAAACCGCAGCCGAATACTCCTTTAATACGCTATCTCTGACTACGAAGACCTTTTAGAATCAGGTACTGAACAACGGTTGCGACTAAAAATCTGACAACTAAATGTTCGCAGGATTAAAACGGCACAAGGATGTGTCGCTGCCGAGCACAGAATGGTGTAAGCCCCCATATGTCAATGGCTTTCACAATGGTCCGCGAAGGCGGGTCAGTTGGTGGCCAGTCTGCAGCAGGTTCAGTGCAGATAGAATCATTATCATAAATAACAACCACCAAAAAATACTTCAGCCCAGCTCCATAAGCCAAATCTGCCAATATCTAGATAGTCTATCCAAGCAGCTCCTATGAACTTTGGCTGAGGAAATACCGCCCCTGCTCGAGCGGCTAAGGCAGAAGTGATTAAGCGAAGATCCGAAGTGGCTATACTTAAAAGGCTGTGCCGACTAACCAAAGTTGTTGCACCAACATGCAAATAAATTTTGCTATGTGGCTAATGTCCCCAATTCCTGAATACTTCACAATCACTCCTTAGGTCACATTATTAAGCCAGAACCCATAGATCATGCGTTCAATATGCTTGTTGATGCAGGTGTGAAATATTTCCGATGCGATAATTTCAGGAAGTTATATATGCCTCGCGAAAACGATAAGCGCACATTTCAACCGGCAAGCACAAGTTCTTTACAGTTTTATGATATAGTGTCTCCTTATAAAATAATAGGCGCCACATCTTTCGATTAAAATCCAAGAAGCGCCAACTGTTTTATGACCTTATCAAGTGGTTTTCGGTTGACCCAATAAGTGGTTTTTCCGCCAAATCAGTCTCGAATGGGTTGGCTTTTGTCGTCGTATCACCTGAGAAGTTGGAATAGAGCAATAAATCGCTGTTGTATTTTTTTGGCTAGAAATCTTGAAGGTATGTATCGTTTATGGTTCCCTTCGGGAAAAGTTATAAATATCCAGGAGTATGCGTTGGAGCTGGTATCTATAGCTGCTAAATGACCAATTTATATTCAAGTATGATTAGATTAAAAAAATAATTTTGATATTTCTCGAGTAGTTGTAGTTAAGTTAGTAGTTTAAATATATTTTTTAGATAAAATTTACATCGGTTCTTGGACTACTTTAGAAGGAGATTTTTTTAAAAGATACATTAATAATAAATAGAAGGTCCGTTACAGGAATAATTCCTTCTCACAATAGATAATATTTTTTTAGCCCAAAATAGATTTTCTTTAAAAGGGTTCGAACATACTATCCGGTCTGAAGATGGTTGTAGATTGAATATTTAAAGTGAATTTACTCGCCAACAGCACAAGGAGTCACAGGCAATGTTCCAATTCTTCAAACGCTATAGCTTAGCTGCAGTCCTATTGCTAATTTCGCATTTTGCCTTAAGCCATAGCGCCATGTTTCCAGACAATTACAAATTTGACGACAGCAATAATGGCGGATTGCCACAGGATTTACGCAGGCTAAATAGTAATATGCAGGCGATTCAATTCTGCCTAAACGGAAATGCCGGAGGCTTTCCTTGCAGAAATGTTGATCTGATGTCATTTGTATCCAAGAGTCAAATGGGTGGTGGGAGTGCTAATCTTAACGATATATGGGGTTATTCCGACCCTCAAACCGGCGCTGAGATTGCAATAGTGGGAAGGACCAACGGGACTTCATTTGTAGATATAACTGTGCCAGATGCACCCGTATTTCTGGGTTTTTTGCCGTCGCACAACAATGGATCGTCCTCCTGGCGTGATATGAAAGTTTATAATGACCACGTCTTTATTGTGGCCGATGGATTTGGCAATAGTACGCACGGTCTCCAGGTGTTCGATCTGCGCACCTTGCGCAATCTGCCTTCCCCAGGCCAGACACTTAGTGAAACCGCGCATATGGGTGGATTTGGAAATGCCCACAATATCGCTATCAATGAGGATAGCGGGTATGCCTACGTCGTCGGTAGTAATCAATGCAGTGGCGGTCTGTATACAGTGGACATTTCCACTCCAAATAATCCTCGTTATGCAGGATGCTTTTCCTCCGACGGTTATACCCATGATGCTCAATGTGTTATTTATTCAGGTCCGGACTCATTTTATGTGGGTCGAGAGATTTGCGTCGGCTACAATGAAGATACTATTACCATTGTGGATATGACCGACAAGCTAAACCCACAACAGTTATCGCGAACAGGATATCAGGGTTCCAGATATACTCATCAGGGATGGTTTCTGGACGACAATCATACCTTTTTAATTATGAATGATGAGCAGGATGAAGCGTCTCGTGGTCTAAACACGACCTCTTATATTTTTGATGTTAGTAACTTAAATGGACCGGTTGAGACGGGGCGTTATGTGGGGCCAACCAGAGCCATAGACCACAACCTTTACACAAATAATGGCTATGTATTTGAAAGTAATTACCGGGCGGGTCTACGTATTCTGGATGCAGCTAATATCGCTTCGGGTAGCCTCCTGGAAGTGGCTTATTTTGATACGATTCCAAGTTCAAATAGTGCACAGTTCTCCGGTGCCTGGAGTAGTTATGTCTATTTCTCCAGTGGTAACATTATTGTAAGTGACATAGGAAATGGTTTGTATATAGTACGTCCTGATTGGAATGCAATTCAAAACCAAAAAATTGCAAACTTGCAGTAATAAGAGTAGTCAAGTAGCAAATAGCCTGTGCGCAATGCGCACAGGCTATCTCGGTATTGATTAACGCTGGAGATAGGTTGAAGAAATCTACATAACTTGAATTTTTTAGGAATAATAATGCAAGCGAAATTTAACTTTCGTGGTAATTATATAATAATGTGTTTATTCTTTTCGTTGACAGCTGCAGCAAGTGAAATTAGTTTTTTAAAAGAAAATAGTACATACGATGAAACTAGTCAGACAATGCTTGTAGTTGGAAAAAAATTGCTACATAATGCCGAGGAAGCGCAAGCTGAATCTGTATCATTAAGCCTTCACAGTAATCGACTGCGTAAGTCTCTGAGCCAATTACGCGGTCAACTAGATATAATACCAGAAGGCAATGGACATCAACTAATCAAAGATACGATTAGTATAATTGCCGGAGAAGTTCCTCTATGGCAGGATCAAGTCAGCAGACTGCGCAATCAGGCATTGGATCAGCGCATGCGAGCGCTTATCCTGTTGGAAAAGGCCTATATACAGATTTGGCGACCACATATCCGTTTAACTGACAGGATGCGAAGCTCCAAAAATAATGGCCCTATCACAGGACATAATACCAATATTCGCAGTGTACATCCTGGAAAATTGAATATAAATTCATCTGCAGGGAAAACTAATTCAAACTCGGATATGAGTTTGGAGGTGCCCTCACTAAGTGGGCAGAATATACCCGGAGAGCTAAATCTTAGCAGCTTCAAGATTTCAAGAAAACTTAAAGTTTTTGCTCATGTGGAACCAGAAACTGAAACCACTTTGGTTCCTCTGAATCAAATCCATGAGTGGCGTTTGCTGTTGTCGAGACTCGATGGTAAACCTTTGAGTGGCGCTGATATTGAAATAGAAGGGCATATGCCGGGGCATGTACACGGCCTGCCAACACAGCCGCGCGTTACAGAGGAAATAGATCCTGGGATTTATCGGGTGCAAGGTGTGAAGTTCCAAATGCCAGGGTGGTGGGTGATGACGTTTAATATCAATACCAACGATCATGAAGATAGTGTTACGTTTAATCTTCGCCTATAGGCACTGTCGTGAAAAAAAAATTTCTAGTATGTTTTCAACTATTGTTAGCTTTATTGTTTGATACCACTCAAAATTTTGCCCTTGCTAAGGGGAGCTATCATTTTACTGATACAGATGTTGCCTTTCTCAAGCAATTTTCTTTGGCAAGTTTGCCATCTATGCCAATTGCATCGGATAATCTTGTAGCCGATGACCCTAGAGCAGCTGCTCTCGGTCAGCGACTGTTTTTCGATAAGCGGCTGAGCGTCAATGGGAAGGTTTCCTGTGCCAGCTGTCACCAGCCACATAAGTATTTCACTGATGGACTTGCCAGATCTAAAGCTTTGGGAACCACCAGGAGAAATGCACCGACTATACTTGGCGCTCCTTACAGCCCATGGTTCTTTTGGGATGGCCGTAAAGACAGTTTGTGGTCCCAGGCACTGGGACCATTGCAGGATACTAATGAACATGGACTCGACCCCACTGAATTAGTGCGAATTATCCGAAAGTACTATCAGAAAGATTTTGATATATTATTTTCCAATAAAGTAAATTGGATACGACTAAAAAAGGTAATCGATAGGCCGAGGAGATTTGGCAGATTAACAAGTAGGCAAAAGACTGCGGTAAATCAAATTTTTAGTCAGGTAGGTAAGGCTATAATGGCCTACGAGCGTAAATTGAGTCTTCTGCCAGCCCGGTTTGATCGATTTGTAGAGCAGTTGCAAAGAGATAAAACTAATGATCGATTACTGGCTGGTTTAATGAATGAAGATGAAGTGGCTGGAATGCGATTGTTTATGGGGCGTGCCAACTGCGCCAGTTGCCATAATGGACCACTATTTACAAACTATGAATTTCATAATATTGGCGCACCTGAAGCAGATCTGGAAAATGTGGATTTGGGGCGCTATGCGGGTGTAGTGTTACTGCAGCAAGATGCCTTTACTTGCCTCTCCGAACAAAGTGATGCAGACCCTGATGATTGCCAGGAGATGCGTTTTTTAAAAAAGCAGGGCCGGGAATTGGTCGGTGCATTTAAAACCCCGACTTTACGCAACGTCGCTCACACAGCTCCCTATATGCACGCAGGACAATTTGCCACTCTGGAAGCGGTATTGGCACATTACAATAGTCCGACTCCACCCTATTATGATCGTGAACAACACCCGAGTCGCCCCCACTTTGACATATTCCCCTTAAAGCTGGATGAGATGCAGATAAAGCAACTGAGAGCTTTTTTACATACTTTGTCTTCACCTATTTCATTAGACGATCCACTTTGGAAGGCACCTGACTGAAACCAATGTGTATACTAAGGGATGGCCCTTATCGTAAGCTTCCCCGTCAAGTGGACAACTCAAAACTAGAGCTTTCTGCTCGTTGGTAAAACTCGGCGGGTGTGAGCCCACCGAGCGAATCGTGTGACCACGCTCTTCGTTGTACTCCAGCTGCCAGTTCCATGTAACCTCCCTTGCTTCGAGGAGGTTTTCAAACAGGTATCTAAGATCTCGGTTCGGTAGCTGCGATTGAACCATTCGATGAATGCATTCTGGTTCAGTTTGCCCGGCTCGATGTAATCGATGAGAATGCCATGCTCCCGACACCAGTCGGTAAATACCTGTCCAAGAAATTCCGGGCCGTTGTCTGTTCTCAGCATGTCCGGCAACCCGCGTTCTTCCTTGAGCTGTTCGAAGACTCTGACTAGCCGCGCACTGGGCAGTGGGGTATCCATTTCATTGGCCAGACATTCTCGGTTAAAGTCATCAACGATGTTGAAGGTGCGGAACCTTGGGCCTAGATAAACTGCATCACTCATGAAGTCGGCGGACCAGACCTGATTAGGCTGCTGGGGTGCAACCAGCGGTTGAGGCTTCCTCACCGGCAGCCGCTTCTTGGTGCGACGACGCCTATTGAGCTTAAATTCCCGGTATATACGCCCAACGCGTTTGTGGTTGGCGGTACAACCTTGGCGCCGCAACCGGTCGAACAGCTTCCAGAAACCGAGCCCCGGACATTGCTCCGTCAGCTTTAACAGGGGCTCGATCACATCCCGATCTCGCTCATACCAGTCCACCAACGGCTGATACAGGGCCGATCGCGATAGCCAAATACAGCGGGCGGCTTTGCGTTTGGATAGCCCGTGCGCCTTAACCAAGTGCGCTACGGCATCACGCTTCTCGATCGGCTTCAGAGCTTTTTTTCGATCAGATCCCGCATGGCTTCCGCTTCCATGGCCTTGTCGGCGTACATACGCTTCAGCTTGGCATTTTCTGCCTCCAGCGCCCGGATACGCTTTAGTTGCGACACATCCAGACCATCGAATTTGGCCTTCCACGCATAGTAGGTGGGGGAGCTGATACTGTACTTGCGGCACAGCTCGTTCACCTTCATCCCCGCCTCGGCCTCCTTGAGGATCGAGACAATCTGGTTGTCCGAGTACTTTGATTTCTTCATGCCGGCCTCCTGACCATAGTTTGTCAGAATGCGCTAAGTTTGAAACTGTCTACTAATAGGGAAGCTTACGCCTCCGTCTCCGCACGAGTGGCAAAACGACTGTAGTGCACGACCTCGCTCTTCAGTGCGCCCCAAAAGTTCTCAATTGGTGCGTTGTCAAAACAGTTCCCCTTGCGAAACATCGAAGACACCATATCAAACTGCTTCTGCAGGTCACGGTAGGACTGGGCGCAATACTGACTCCCTCAATCCGTGTGTTGGATCAACTCTGGCTCTGGACGATGTTGAAAAACCGCCCGGAATAGTGCTCGCTTCACCAAGTCTTATCAATCATTAGTATTACAAAAATATATGTAAGGTGGTAGCCGGTATACTTACAGTAAATTCACTATGAAATTAAAGAAATAAGAACAAGATCAAACTTTGAGGGTCGAAAGTAAAGAAATGTTGACGCTTTCTATGCGTAGAGAATATAAATTATTTATAGATTATTCATACATTAATAATTTTAAGGAGAAGTAAAAATTTAAGATATACTAATGCTAATTAAGATTAATTATTTGAAATAAATATTTTTATATATAGGAATAAATTATGAATCAATCTTTGATTGCAGGATTTTTTATTTTTGGGTTAATGGCTACTTCAGCGGTAGCCCAGGGTACAGAACCTGATGTGGGTGTGGAAGTGGAGTGCACTACAGTTACAACTAAATCACCGGATGGGTGCCTTGCAGCTTCTGAATTTTTAAAGATAAATGATAGGGCAGAAGTTTCTGTTGATCATATTAGAGTAGGAAATGATAATCAGCCCAGTAACAGAGCGCTAGATATAGGCTCAAATGCAGTCGTGGAAGCATTAATGATTGATGTTATTGGAACTGTTTTCGATCGAAATACTGATATTACAGTAAGTCAGCTTCGCTTTAAAAGGTATATAGAAGGATTTTCATTAGTTACTCAAAATAATAATCTTACCCCTGACTATCTTCGTAGTAAGATTACAACGGTTCCTAATCTTCCTTCAGTAGAAATAACTACTAGGGAAATTACTACTGGCACAACTAACTATACGCTAGAAGGAAATACCACTCGAACCCTTGTACCAGGTAGATATGGTGAGGTGATTGTACGTGGACAAGCTGAACTCAGATTAATTGGAGGAGGGGAATATACATTCCAAAGATTAATCATAGAGGATGCAGCGACTTTCATGCTAGGGAACGTCTGAATAACTCAACAATCGCTACGGCAGTATCAGTATTTTCTGGTGCGGGCCTGAATTTGACCAAAACAACCCTGAGATTGTTTGTTTTTTCACCTGGAATCTACTTCTCAGCAGATTCCAGGTGCACTG